>JAGQQG010000092.1 GCA_020426325.1 Planctomycetaceae bacterium
GAACAATCTGCTCCGGTGTATGCCGTCTTCGTCGTCTGGTCGTCATCTCTCGGTCTCCTACTGCCCGTCAATGGGCGCTGAGACCTTCTATGAAGCCGGGCCGTCAAGTCTGAATTGATCTTCTCATTTGGGCGGCGAAGCGCAGAGACTCCAAACCATCTCGGAGCGGAGCCGCCCAACCGTTTGCTGTAACGTGTTGTTGATTGGTTCACCCTTCTATCCGAGCTGCCGCGCGGAGTGATCGATTTGTGCGCGGGCCCATTTGTTCTTGCGATGACGCCCATCCTCATACTCGAGCTAAAAATGCCCCAGGTCTCACCGGGCTGTCATCGTTCCAATCAACGAAACATCAACATGTCTGGTTCCTGCAAGTGTTGGGGGTGGTCATCGACTACACGGTGGGACTGGCGATGGGAGCAGGACTCCAAATGGTCCCGTCCCGCAGCATGGCCCAACATCGCACCAGCAATCGTCTGGCGACGGCGATAATGGCGATTTTCTTTCGAGCAGGGCTGCCGCGACGAACTCGTTCGTAGATTGTCCGCGCCCACGCGTTGTACCGTAGACTGACCCAACTGACTTCGACCAACATCGCCCTCAGCAAAGAATTCCTCTGACGACTGATGCGTCCCTGGCGATCGTTGTCCCCCGATTGATATTGGCGAGGTGTCAGCCCGACGTAGCAGGCCACTTGGTTCCCGGTGCGAAATCGTTTCGGATCATCCAGGACAGCCACGACGATTTCGGCGAGGCGCGGTCCCACGCCGGGGATCGTTCGCAGCTGCTGGCATCGCTCCTGCTGTTGTTCAAGGTCATCCAGCTTCTTCTCAACGCGAGTGACCAAATCCTCGACAGCACATAATGCCTGGAGCTCACACTCCAGTTCACCTCGCCACAATTCAATCATGTTCACGTCGTCCAACGACTGTGCACGGGCTCCCAGAGCAGCAATCCCTCCTTGCGTCCAACAAAGTCCACCGGTCGGCAGAGACAGATCCTCTCGATCAAACAACGCACGGATGTGGTTGCGGATTTGTGTGCGCCGCCCGACCAAATGATGGCGGTAGCGAATCATCGCACGCCATTGCCGTGTTGGTCGTGGCGGAACAGCAACCTGTGGCAGTTGATTGAGCGCAGAAAGCTGAGCTAATCGAAGTGCATCGTCGTGGTCTGATTTGCGCTTTGTATTACTCCATCGCCAGGCGGGTGCTGAAGTGTTCGCCACCTGCAACTCCACTCCCGTTGAGGACACCAGATCACCCACCCATCCGGCAATTGGACAAATCTCAATCACCACGCGATCGGGGGCGACCGTTGTCACCAGATCGCAGATCGCGTCCGCAGCTGTCAGGAACGTGCGAAACTCTCCCGAGCCACCCGCTGCATCATAGATGCAGGCCACGCGATTGTTCTTACCCAGATCAATCGCGAGAATCCTCATCATAAACCTCCACGAGTTTCGAGTTGTTCAGGACGACACACGGTCATGTATCTTCCCAAACGCCTCCGGTCCACGGGAGGCCGAGGTATAGTCGAAAGTCGTGAACTCGTGAGGTGAAGAAAGGTGGCGTATCCTGCTGAGGGATTTCAATTCTCCAGCGGCCCGACGCGGGCACAAGGATACGCCATGAGCAAGACTACGAGAGCGACCCACACAACTCCAGTCGACGAACCGTTGGACTCCGAGGTGTTGGAGTTTCGAGCGAACTTTGAGACACGCAGTCCGCTGGATGAGATCATCCGAGAAGGAGCCCGACGCATGTTGCAGACGGCGATTGATGCGGAGGTGGACGAGTTCATCAGCCAGCATGCGGGTCGCTGTGATGAACAAGGGCGACGGCGGGTCGTCCGCAATGGTCGACTCCCCTCCAGAGAGATTCTCAGCGGAGCCAGACCGTTGGAGGTGTCTCAGCCGCTGGTGCGGGACAAGTCTCCTCGGAGAGAAGAACGGGGCACGTTCTCACCGAGCGTGTTGCCGCGTTATTTGCGAAGGACCAAGGCCATTGAGGAACTGATCCCCTGGCTCTACCTCAAAGGCATCTCGACGGGTGATTTCTCGGAGGCGTTGCAGTCACTGGTCGGCGAGCAGGCCAAGGGGCTGAGTGCGAACGTGATCGTGCGGCTCAAGGAACAATGGACCAGCGAGTACGATGTCTGGTCACGCCGCGATCTGTCGGATGAGCAGTACGTCTATGTGTGGGCTGACGGCATTCATGTGAACGTGCGGCTGGAAGACAACGCCAACAAACGGCAGTGCATTCTCGTGCTGATGGGAGCCACGGCTGAGGGACGCAAGGAACTGATTGCGCTGCAGGACGGCTACCGCGAGAGCAAACAATGCTGGAGGGAGTTGCTCCTCGACGTGCAGCAGCGAGGTCTGACGCTGGCCCCCAAGCTGGCCATCGGTGATGGAGCGCTCGGCTTCTGGGCCGCGCTGCGCGAGGTCTTCGGCAAGACGGCCGAGCAACGCTGCTGGTTCCACAAGTCGGGCAACGTCTTGAGCAAGCTGCCGAAGAGTGTGCAACCTCGCGCGAAGAGCGACCTGCACAACATCTGGCAAGCCGAGACCCGCGAGACAGCGAACGACGCCTTCGACTACTTCCTGGAGAAGTACGATGCCAAGTACCCGGCGGCTTGCGAATGCCTGCGGAAAGACCGCGATGTGCTGTTCACGTTCTACGGCTTCCCTGCCAAGCACTGGGCCTACATCCGCACGACCAACAAGGACACCCCATCATCAAC
This sequence comes from Planctomycetaceae bacterium, assembly GCA_020426325.1. GTDB lineage: Bacteria > Planctomycetota > Planctomycetia > Planctomycetales > Planctomycetaceae > JAHBXU01. The sequence continues at coordinate 2,743 of JAGQQG010000092.1, forward strand.
GGAATCCTCCAGGAAAACGCCGCCTGAAATCAAATCCCAGAACACAACATTTGACAATTACTCCGGGAGGCCCGGCTTACATGGATACTCATACCACGTGGATCAGGTTTTCAAAGGCAGACCATCCATAACGGACCTCAATCATATGACTTAAAAGCATAATGCGATAAACACCATTCAGAATCGTAAACCCGTCACCAATCACGCAATCGCAGTGCCATCACTCTTGGAGAGGCCATGGGTAATCAACAGTGCGACCTTGCACATAAACCATATTGGGATTAAAACAAGAAAAAGATTCAGGGCGTTTGGCGCAGCTGGCTAGCGCGCTTCCTTCACACGGAAGAGGTCACAGGTTCAAGTCCTGTAACGCCCACTGAAATAAGACACGTTGAGCCGTAAACTTACGGCTACCTGCCAATCTCAGCAGTTCGACTGTCTACCACTTTTCCGGTAGAGAGAGCACCAATCGCACGATGCAGAGAACATCAAGAACGCCCAAGTATGGCAGGCACAAATCAACAGGTCAGGCCCGTGTGCTGATTGACGGGCAGCATGTCTACCTGGGACCGTACGACTCACCAGAATCGAAGCGACGGTACAAGGAAGTCATTGACCACTGGCGCCAGCGTCAGCAGGGTGCGTTGTTCTCGGCACTCACAATCGCCCAGCTGGGACTGCTGTATCTCGAATTCGCTACCACTTACTACCAGAAAGACGGCACGCCGACTTCACAGCTGCCGACGATCCAGTCAGCACTCAAGCCGCTGATGCGTCTCTTCCGATCGGTGGAGGTTGCCAACTTCGGCCCGGTGAAGCTGAGACGATATCGGGATGCACTCGTGGAAGCCGAGCTGAGTCGTGAGACCTGCAACAGCTACGTCGGCAAGGTTGTCCGCATGATCCGCTGGGCGGTCTCTCAGGAACTCTGTGCTTCCCACGTGTTGACGGCTCTTGAGTCAGTTGAGGTCTGAGGAAAGGCAGGAGCGGAGTGAGAGAGTCGGCGGGTGTCGAGCCGGTTGACGTGTCAGACGTCGAAGCAATTGAAGGGCATATTGGCCGCCAATTACGGATTGTCCTTGAAGCCGTCACTAGCCAAATCATCCTAATCAGAACAACCTCGACGATGTGCTGAGATGGTGACTCCGGGGGTCACGTTTTCGGTCCGACAAGTGACTCCTCTGTGCCTTTGGCCAACTGCGGTCGCAGACAGATCAGGAACTTCGCACTGCCAACTTCACTATTGGTCAACATCGCGAACGTGCCCGAGCCGCCAAGAGTCGTTTATGTGTACCCTCAACTTCTCTCAACGCAGCAAAGACTGACAGGCCTGGGTTCGTCCGTCCGGTCCGTCCCAAGGAATAAAGCTGTGCGTAGAACCAGTAAATCGCCGCAAAGTTATCCACTGCCTTCAACAACTGCAACCTCTTCAGAAATCCGAGCGAGGAGGGGATGAGGGCCAGGTCCTCCTCCTTGCGAGGAAGTTCGGTGAGCCCGTTCAACAGTTGCAACGGACCGTCGGTGACGTAACACAGTGGCCGGGCGATGCCGATGACGTCCGCTGCACCACTTTCAATCGCATAGTCCATCGCAGCTCGTGTCCGAAATCTTCCCGTCACCATCAATGGCAGGTTGACCTTCTCACGCATGGCGAGTGCAAAGTCGACGAAGTAGGCCTCTCGGGCAGCTGTCGACGGAGCAACATTCTGTTCTTCAACGCTTTCCATCCCTTCCATTCCGAGGAGTCTCGGCTGTTCATAGTTTCCGCCGGAGACCTCCAGCAGGTCGACTCCGGCTTGTTCCAGCTAGGCAGCCACCTGCAGACTGTCCTTAAACGCGAAACCGCCTCTCTGGAAGTCTGCACTATTCAGTTTGACCCCGACCGGAAATTCTGGTCCCACGTTTTGGCGAACGGCTGTGACCGTGTCCAACAGAAACCGGGCTCGGTTCTCCAGTGAGCCGCCGTACTCATCATCTCTTTGATTGGCTCGTGGACTGAGGAACGACGAAAGTAGATATCCATGCGCCGCATGAATCTGAACACCGGTGAAGCCCGCCGCCTGGACTGCCCTCGCGGCTGTCGCAAACCGCTGACGGATGTCTGCAATCTCCTCAATCGACATGGCGACAGGTGTGCCGAACTGTCCGCCTTGTAGGCCGAGCCTGACAGCAGATGGTGCTTTGGGGTGGCGATTTACCCTTGCCTGTGTCTGTCGGCCTCCCTGACTGATTTGAGCCCAAAAATGGTTGCCGCCATGCCTCGCCGACTTAGCCCAGTCAGCCAACTTTGCTGCGACATCCGAGTTTGGCTCCGTGTCAATGACCACGTTGCCCGGTCGTTCGAGGTGATCCCGATCTACTTGAATGTTACCAGAGATCAGTAGCCCCGCACCTCCTTCAGACCAGATGTGATAGAGTCGCGCCAACTCCTCGGTCGGCACCCCATCCGCCGTCGCCAGCCCCTCGGTCATCGCTGCCTTCGCAAGCCGATTTGGCAGGGATGCTCCACACGGATGCACGAGTGGTGACGCAAGGCTCACATGATTGGTCATGGTCAGACAACTCCATTCGATGGCACGAATCCGAATCACAACAGATAGGCAAGTCCGGCAGCCAGGATCAGCGTGAGGGGATCGGTGATCAAATCGAAGTCGGAGCTCATTCGCTACGACAGCCGCAGGGCATGTGGCAGCCGTAAAGACGAGTGTTCTCAGGTGTACTCACACCTGAGCCACACCTTTCGTACAGTGAGAGGGCAATCAGGTTTGTCAGGCCCGCATCCTCCGGGACTCGAATGTTGAACCGATCCGAGACACGGGGACTGGTTTCTGTCTTGCGGACTCTGGAACTGACGATCGAGATCCAAATGCTTCAGACGTGCGACTGCACCGACTGACTCAGCGGGCCCTCGCAATTCGCGGGGCGTCGGGAGTCAGGTGGGCGGTGCTCAGGGGCCGCACTTGTCGGCCAAGGGGGGCGTGACCCTGAGTCCCCCGGAGGATCAGCACCATGTAGAGCTCGCCGTCGGCTCCGATGGCCACGCCGGCACCAGCATGCGTTCCCGTTTCTTCCATCACGCACGTCAGCCAACCCCACTCAGGCCCTGCTTCGCCCGTCCCTTCCCGACAGCCCGCCGGACAGGTGGGTCCCTGATGACCGTCCTTGAGCAGTCGGGCTGCCCGGTACTCCGCCTTGTGCTGGGCAGCCGCTGTGAGTTCCTTGTCCTCCTTAAGAGCAGGTAATCCGTTCTTCGTTCGCCAAAAGTTGACTTCCTCCAGTGCACTCGCATGGGCAGTCGAGCTGACCAGCAGTACCAACATCACGATCCGCATTGTTCTCCTCTTTGGATACCAATTGTCACGGTGCTCCGTCAGCGGCGCGGCGACATGCTGTGCAGCACTACCATCACCACGAGTTTTCTCCACCCGAGGCAAAACGGCCTGGCTCCGCTCCCAGCAGGCCCTTGAGAATCACGCGGGCCACCGAAGCCATGACTAAGGAAGGCAGGTGTATCAGATCGGAAAGGCCCGGGCAATCACTTGGGGATGACGCTGCAGCTTACGAGTGAAGGTCCGGGGTTGCTGCCACGACACCGGTCTCGGTGAGCGCGACGCATGCGATAGTCCTGGCTGGCGGGCAGATCGCGGTCGGATCTGATCTCCGCGTGCACGCGCGGCATAATTTTTCCTGAGTCACGAGTGACCGCTGCACCCGGGATGCGGCGTTGGCACATCCGGCGCCACCGATCGAACTCAACCGTGGACCGAATCTGTCTGACGAGGTGCAGCCGGACGTTGCGACTGACGCGCCGCCAGTGATCGGAGAACGCGGATCGAGTGGCTTCCGGACCAGGAGGACTAACCTGCACAGAACCTCGCGGCGGAGGAGGAGGGACCTGGGCGGTCAGTCTGCCTGCCACAGGAGCGCATCGCCACGAGACGTGTAACAAGTTGGCGTCTGGTCCGCTTGTGAGAGGGAAACAATCGGCGCAGCCTCGGCCGAGCGCAGCGCCCAACCTGACACGATGACCTCTCACGGAGCCACGGCAATGAACACGATGAGCCATGCGGAATCGACTTTCCTCTTCAACGCTTCTGAACTGAACCAGGTGACGGCAAGTCGAGTTTCCGGCAAGCCGCGCGTGTGGACGACGTTCACGGTTTGGATCGCTGCAGCGATCATGGGCAATCTCGCGGTCATTGCCAGTTACATCCTTGTGGGTGTGGGAATCGGCTTTGTGATGGGAGCGCAGGGAATGGACGCCACGGCGATTGAAACGCGGGTGCAAGAGGTGTTTGAGCAGCCGCTCATCATCGTCCTGTTGTCGCTGCTTCCGTTCCAACTGGGAATGGGCCTTGTCGCTCTGATCGCGGCGTGGATGTCGCCAGAGCCGCTTCGGCAACGGCTGGGAGTTGTCCCGCAGGAAGGTCGCACATTTGGCCGTGTTGTGCTGACGACGATGGCCGGGTTCACCGTATCCACCGCACTGGTCATCCTCATCGGCATCAGCATCCTTGCCGGCGAGGCGAGCGTGGACCCCATCAGTGCTGCGATTGCAAACGGGTCGTGGTGGATGACCACGCTGCTCAGCGTCGTTCTCAGCACGGTCCCGGCCGTTGTTGAGGAAGTCCTGTTCCGCGGTTACATCCAGCGACGGTTGCTGCAGCGGTGGTCGCCCGCTGTTTCCATCGGCCTGGCAACGATGCTGTTCGCCGCCGTGCATATGGATTCCTTGCAGCACATGATCGCCGTGGTGCCTCTCAGCCTCGTCACGGGTCTGCTGGCGTACCGCACGAACTCCATCAAGCCGGGGATGCTGATCCATGCGGTGCACAACGCGGCTGTGGTCGCGTTCGGAGCACTGATGAACGTACTGGCGAACCACATGAGCGAAGAGAGACTGGGCCTGTTGGTGATTGCCTCTATCGGGCTGATGGGCCTTCTGGGCCTGCCGGCGATCATTCTGCTGCTGAGAAGCAGACCGTCTCGACGAGACCTTCCGGCAGGTGCCGAATTCTCACAGAGCGTCCACGTCGGGATCGGCTGAGCCAACTCCGATCGACGGTACCTGATTCCAGCCGCTGTTCAAAACCAGGATAGGAGACGATTTCTGAGGGTCGATCGGAAACCCGGTCGGCTCTCTCGGGCTGCTGGCATCTTGTCCATAAAGATGTCAGCAGCGTTGATTCCCCTCTTGATCAGATCGAATCTGCCTCATGGATCTCGGTCCGGGAAGGAACAGACAACTCTCGTTGATGCCCCAGGTGTGCTCGTCATGAGTCAAATGTGAGATTTGCTTCGAACTGCGTGGGCAGATAATGGGCTGAGCGCTGCCATTAGCATCGGAGCTTTCAGCAGTTCGGTTCCAAACTTGATCTTGCTTGATTCTTCACAGGACTAACCTACGGAACCCAACGGTGAGGGTCTGTTGAGTGTCGTAAAAACTTTCCAGAACCAAGGTATTGATGGGATTGCCGTAATTCGCAGCCGAGTTCACTTGATACGGTTGCGGTAAAGACTTGGATCAATCGCTTCAAGCATCTTGATCGCGGATGGGGCTCCATCCAGGAAGTCAACGAGCCTCTCGATCTGCTTCTGAGGATCATCGAGGATCTCGTTGTAACTCACGAAGAGCGTTCGTATCTGCGACTGGGAGGCCAGCCAGTCTTCCAGCTTATTGAGATGCTTCTCATACGACCGCCTGATGGCGTCGCGAGGGGCTGCCGGCTGCCCTAAACGCTGGAGCATTTTCTCTTGCGAATCCAGCATCTCGTCGAAGTTCCGCGATTGAATGATGACGCGGTACTGCTCGGTGTCCGGAAGGTCGTAAAGCAAAGACGAGACCATCTTCACAGCTTTGCCTCGCGCGTCTGCGACCCAGCTACTGTCGTGTTTGGTGCGTTTGACAGCCTCGAACTCGTAGTAACCGCGTGGATTGTCGACATCCGGAGTCCGCCGATGATCCGTCAATGCGGGGATGCCCCCCTGATCGAGCATTTGCATCATCAGTGACGTACCGCTCCGCGGTAGTCCGGATACGACAACGATCTCCTGGTGAAGTGCCATCTAAACATTGACTCCGATGAGAGGCTTGATCGCGAATGCGGCGACCATCGAAATGACAAACCAATAGATGAGCCAGGCGTCCGTCCCGGCGGTCCAGGAATCCCGGTCGGGAAAACCAATCTCGATCGACTGCACGGATGACTCGGGCGAGAAAGCAGGCTCACGCGGGTGTAGCAGCATCTCCGTCCATTGTCGCGGCGGGCGTTTCAAGCTGACGGGCATGAATCCGTCACCTACAGCCAGCTGCTTGGTAAAGGTCTGGTCATCGATTGCGACCGAGACTTCATGCAGTCCTGACTGTTTGGGTTCAATGCTCCAGTACACCATGTGCTTCGTCGGCACCCGCACTGGGCCAATCGACAATGCGACCCCGTCGGTCGGATTGAGCTTGACCAGGTTCACGGCCTTTTCGTCCGTCGATACGAATTGCACTGTCATGACTGCTTCCTCGCCAACTCGCAACGGTCGCGCCTGATACCAGAGGGCCAACTGCCCCAGGATCAACACCATGGGGATGGTCATGACCAGCATGGGAACGAGCGACAGCAGAAGCAGTCTGCCCGCGCCCGCGAGAATACGGCCTTGCACTCTCAGGCCGACCCGCACGTCATCTTTGAAGAGAGTCAATGCGATCAGGTTGGCTTTGATCTGATCGTGGGTCTGCTTGATCGCCGACTGATGGGAGGTGTACTTGAAGACGATTAGCATCAGCACGCCGGTCACCACACCGACGATCGTTGCCGACAGCCATCCCGGAAGCCACGCAATCGGGCTGAGGAAGATCGACGCAAACCGGTTCGCCAGATCATTGAGCCATGCAATCACCTGCGGCATGTCCTTACTCGATGTACCCGAGACCGCGGAGTTGATCTTCCACCAGCTGGTCGTCAGCATCACGTTCGGTTTTCTTCAGTTCGTTCTCAATGGCGGTTTCAATGAGTTCGTCTACGCTGCTATACCCTGCTTTTGCCGCAGCCGCCATGGCACGTTCGTAGAGGCTGTCTTTGATGGTCACTTTGGCCATGAGAATTCTCCAACGACTTGGTCTGATTACGATCTGAAAATGCTGCTGCCGTTCATCGTCGATGGGGTGTCCAATCCGAACTCGGACAGCACAGACGGGGCGACATCAATCAACGAGGGGGATTCCAACTTGTAGGGTTTGTTGCAGAACAGGACGCCGGGGACTTCCAGGGCATCGGCACAGTGGTCCGCGCTCCAGGCAGCCGTGTTGTCCGTGACGACGTCCGGCGTCAGCTCACCCAGCACCGTTTCCCACGACGCTCGATACCCGCGGGCATACCCGATGATCAGATCGGGAGCTAGCTGAGTAGCATTCCCGGAATAGATCTCATCCGCGCGATAGACATTGCGGATCACTTTCTCGCCGTTGAAATCCCGGACAGCTTTTAGTCGGGCAATGAGTTTTCTGGTCAGTTGCTCCTGCTCTTCGCCGGGCTCGACGATTCCGTCTCGCTCGCGGCCCTTGAGATTCAGATACAGTCCATTGATGCCAAGGCCGTATGCTTGGGTCCGCGACCAATCACAATCGACGAGGATCGAACGACACTCCCTGGTGTTGAGAAATCCGAAATCTCGCAACCACGAATTGAGATTGAACTGCCGGCCGAAGTTCGCAAACCCATGATCGCTCATGACGAAGATGGTCGCGTTGCCGCCGTAGCGATCATTGATGTCGCCGATGATTTTATCGAGTCGTCGATAGAGCTTCTTGACGTATTCATGGTGTTTTCTGGCTTCCGGGGCAGAGCGACTCGGATGCTTAGCGTTCTCCTCCTCGTTCCACCAGAACATGTGTGACTGCAAGTCGCTGCTGGAAAAATAGAAGAACAACAGGCCGTCTTCATAATTGTTGACGGCATACTCAAAGAGTGCCAGTCGCTCTTCCAGCACGATGTTCGCCTGTCGCAGAAACTCGTCATCGCCGAACACTCCGTTCGTGCGGGCCTTGTGATCTTCCTGGAATCCCGTCGTGTAAAACAGGCCGAGTTGTTCGGAGACGTCTTCGATGAAGTCAGGTGGTTCGGAGAGTTGAACGGCTGGCGCGGACGGGTCGATATTGATCGGAGTGACGTACAGCCGAAAGTTCGGCGCGATTTCTTGCAGATAGAAACGGCAAATGCCGCTGACGTACTGTGTTGGTAACAATTCGGGCGTGGAGAGTCCGAAGTCGACTTGGGTCCAGCGACTCCATTGTCCCGGCTTGAGCATGATCTTCCGGCCTTGAAATTCGAGCAGGGCCGCATTCGATTCGACGTCGCGATGCACCTCGAACTCGATCTGCACCGGCTTGGGTGACTTCAACATGCTGTTTTCTGGACCAACGAGCACGGCCTTCGCCGAGCCGTTATCGAATTTCAGCTGCGACCGCTTGCCACCTCCCTCTTCGATGCCTCCTGCTCGGGTATCTTCGCTGAAGTACTGATACGTGCCGTAGCCCCCGAGCATATCGGGCGTGCCCATCCCGCTGATGCAGCGGTGGTATCCGTACTCAGAAGGACTCGGGGGATAGTTGGACGGCAGGTCGTAGAACGTCGAATCGATCTTCCTGGCGTCGAGGTAGTCCCAAAACGGCACGCCTTTGCGTTTCAACTCCGTATCTGGCGGCTTGTGATTGATAGGCCAGAAATCGAGTTGCAGGTTGTAGTCGCCAATCTCCCACCCCCCCTCACCCGGAATGGTCTCCGCTCCGGAGTAGAACGGTTTACACTGCGTATGCGGGTGGCGGTGGATGAAATCAAAAATGCCATGAGACCCCGGTCCTGACCCATTAATGAAATTGGCCCAGGCCACCGGGCTCTGGGGAGGGCAGCTGGTGCCGAGATCGCTGAACCCGCCGGAGGCAGCCATCTTTGCGAGGTTGGGGAGTTGCCCGGCCTTGATCATTGAGCGGCACAGCCTCGGGTCCATGCCGTCGATGCCGATGATGATCACCTTCGTCGCCAGGCTCCTTGACGCTCGTTGACAACCGCCCAGGAAGCAAGAACTCGCCAGTCCGGCAGTCGTCGCGAGAAGCTCGCGCCGGGTGATGGGACTCGCGGAGGAGTGGGACTTGGTCATGGCCATATTCTTACAGGTGACTGATCGCTGCGCGATTCAGGCCACTGGCTCCAGTTCCTCTCGTTTCGACTTGGCCGGTGTGACGGGTGTCCGCTCGGAACTGATTTCAAAAGGTTGACCATCCATGTGTTCAGGAACTGGGACGCCAAACATCTTGAGAATGGTCGGTCCAATCTGCAGCAGCCTCGGGTGGTCGGTCTCGATCTTCCGGTTGCAGAAGAGCACGCCGGGCACGACCGAGGGATCAACACAATGATCGCCGCTCCAAGCCTTGTGATTGTCCGAGAACACTTGCTGACCTGTCTTGCCAACGGCCGTCTCCCACGAGACCCGATAACCGGATTCGTATCCGACGATGACGTCTGGGGCGTTACCCTTATAGGGACCTCGATAGGCGCGACTGGCTTGGTAGGCGCGTTTGATGGCCGTCTGCCCGTTCTCTGGATCGATGAGGCCTCGCAGTCTTTCTGCGATCTCCGCAGCCAGAGCCTCAACTGCTTCGCCGGACTCGACGATCCCCTGTTCAAACTTGTCCTTGAGATTGATGAAGATGCCCGTCAGTCCCAACGCGAATGCCCGTGTCTTTGACCAGTCAATGCCCGCCAGGTACTGCTCGTTGCGGCGGTCGACATCGACCACAAGATAGCCGTTCTCTTCCAGCCAGCGATTCAAGTCGACACAACGCCTGAACGTGTTGAAGCCATGATCGGAGAGGACCATCAGCAGCGTCTCCTCAGAATCGCATCGCTCCATCGTACGGCCAACCAGGTCGTCCATGCGGATGTAGAGATCCTCAATTGCGTTCTCCAGAGCAGGAGACACCTGTTCTGGCCGGGCTGGATGTTCTTTGTCGTGGTATCGCCAGAACATGTGCTGCATGCGGTCCGTTCCATCGAACACGCAGACGCAGAGGCCTTCCGGCACTTTTTCCAGGCTGTCGAAGAACATCGTCTCGCGTTCATGATCGATATCGATGCATTGTTGCAGGAAGTGCTCATCTTCCAGCACCTGTTCGCTCAGTCCCCACGTGTCTTCGGCGAGACCCAGCGTTGCATAGGAGCCCTGCCGTTTGGACAGATAGATGGGATACACCTTGGGGTAGCCGATCGCCATGGCCGGCTTTTCCGGATCAATGTTGATCGGCGTGACGTACAGGCAGAACTCCGGCTCGGTGCTCAAGAGGAGGAACCGGCACACGCCCTGAGCCGTTGCAACAAAACCCACCTTGAATCTGACGGTGATCCAATCGGTGTATTTGCCCAGCTTGAGAACATGGGTCTCGCCATTGACTTTGAGCAGGGCTTCATTCGTGCCCTTGATCGTCACGCTGAAGGGCAACTTGAGCGAACCTCCCGCAGGATCGTCTGGATGGGGCGGACCGAGCAAGTCCGAGGTGACCGCGTTGCCCTTCCGCTGAACGCGGACAACTTCACCTCCCGTTCTCTCCACGTCATTGGGCTTTGCTGTCGTGTAGTGGGAGAACGTGCCCTGGGTTCCGCGCAGGTCGGGCACGCACATGGCTGACAGTTGCACGCCGCGAAACTTCTCGGGCGGAAACGTAATCGGCACGCGGATGATGCAATTGAAGATGCCGTAATCGCCGAGGTAACTCCAAAACGGCTTGCTCTTCCGGAGCATCCGTACGTCCGGTTTGCCATACCTCAACCTGAACGGTCCAAACCCGAACGATTTCTTGAGCGAGCGAATTTCGACAGAGCTGAGCTTGGGCGCGTAAGTTCGCTCGTCCGGTGTCAGGAAGTCGAAGATGTTGTGCTTGCCCGGATTGACACCCGTTTGAAACGACGACCAAGCGACTGGGGAAATCGGCGGCAGCGTGCTGGCCAGCGACTTGAAGTCACCCTGATCGCGAAGAGCCGCCAGATTCGGCAGCTTCCCCTCGGCCAACAGCTGTTCCGTTAACCCATGATCCAGTCCATCGAGCCCCAAGACGACCACGCGCTTGAATCGGGGTTGCTCCGGCGGCTTTCGGCGGAGGACGAATCGCAGGGATCTTCGCACCGGCCACGAAAGGATCATCAGAATCGCCGAAAAGATCGCCCCAAACACGGCCAGAAAAGAACCGGCCAACGCGAACCCAGCTCCGGGACCGATGTACGCCAACGCAGAGTTCGGCAACATCGCCACGAGAAGCATTGCGGCGAGGAATATGCGAATTTGGGTGACCATCATCGACCCCAAAGGGGGCATTGTTACGAATGGCTGTCAAATTGATCGATTTATCGAATCGGCGACCAAGCGGATGCTCAAGATTTCTTATATCAGCTCAGAGTCACCCAATTCATTGGTTGGAGAGCGCGATTCGGGCCTGATTTAGAAACTCGGCTCCCTGTGGGTAATCGGGATTCAGCAGTAAGGTCTGCTCGAATTGAGTGACAGCGTCTTCAAAGTTTCCCACTGATGCGTAAAGCTGACCGAGCTGGAATCGAATCTGAGGATTGCGGGGACTCAATTCGGTAGCTCGTTCGGCGTGCTGAAGCGCACGTTGAAAGTGCCCTTGAGTGGCCAGGAGAATACTGAAGTTGAAGTTCCCGACGATCGAGTCGGGAAACTTGCTTAGCCCCTGCTCGTAATGCGCAAATGCCTCCTCAGTGTTGCCCTGCGAGAACAGCAGGCTGCCAAGGTTGAAATGGGACATGGCATCCTCCGGTTTCAGCTGCAACGCTCTCTGGTAATGCTCGATGGCTAGTTCATTCAGGCCAGAAGCGGCGTAGTGCTTGCCCAGTTCGAAATGCGGAGAGGCCGCGTCTGGGTCAGAACTGATGGCAGATTGAAAAACCTCGACTGCCTCATCATCACGCCCCATACTTTGGAGAGCTGTGCCGAGTGTCATTCGTGCTGGAATGAAACTCGGAGCCGCAGCGACAACGACTTGCATCCGCTTGACCGCTTCGTCTGCTTTTCCCTCGCGGATCAACTCTCGTGCCTTAATCTCAGTGTTGTAATGGACAATCATATCCTTGACATCCGGCAGCGCGTTCGTAGTCTCCTCTGATGGCTGTTCGGAACTCGCTGAGAGATACCCCAAGGTCTCAAGTTTGCGTCGTTCATTTTCGGACAGTTCCACATTGCCCGCCGCACGGACGTTCATGTTCTGCTGGACGTGTATGAAAAGTTCCTGCATCTCCCGGAGTTGGTCCGGTTGGGATTCCGCTAAATTGTTCAACTCATTGGGATCTCCCTTGAGGTCGTATAACTCTTCCCGTGTAGTCTTGATGTACTTCCAATCCTCTTTCGTCACACTCTCTAACGGTGCCCAACCAAATGCATGATAGAGAGACTTCGATTCCGAATAGCACACACGCGGTTCGATGTTTGATCCCTGCATTGCCGCTGAGAGCGACCTTCCGCTGATCGTTACCGCCGTTTCCGGCTCAATGTCCAGAAAAGCCAAGACCGTTGGCAGAATGTCAACTTGAGAGACTGGAGTCGACACTCGGTGACCAGAAAGGCAACGTCGTGGTGCCGATATGATCAACGGAACTCTCAAGGTCGAGTTATAAAGCATGAAACCGTGCTCATCTTCCAGATGCTCTCCCAAACCCTCTCCGTGATCTCCGACGACCACAATCAAAGTATTGTCATACAGTCCACGATCTTTCAGGTTCGCGACGAGTCGCCCAATATGCTGATCCGCAAACGCGATATCACCGTCATAGGGGCGATCAGCAAAACGATCTCCGAATACCTCTTCATGACTTTCGTACGGAGCGTGCGGGTCAAACAAATGCACCCAGCAAAAGAAAGAGTCGTCCTGGAGGCTATTGAGCCATTCCAGCGTGCGATCCACGACAATGTCGGCGTTTCGCATCAGATGCATTTCATGCCCATGCTGCTCGCCGCCTGCCATGTCGTCGTCATAAACATCGAACCCGTGGTTGAGCCCATACCGCGAATGCAACACGACTGAAGCCAGAAACGCCCCGGTCCGATAACCCGCCTGACGAAGTGATTCCGTCAAGTTGGGAAGTTGCGGATCGAGGTGCCCACGTCCATTGTCGTCCATGCCGTTTTCTGGCGGGTAAAGCCCGGTGAGAATCGAAGCGTGGGCTGGGAGTGTCAGCGGCACTGTCACATAGGCCTGCTCGAAGAGCACTCCGTCCCTGGCGAGAGCGTCCAAAGTTGGAGTGAAGGCTTCAGCATGGCCATAACAGCCAAGGTGGTCTGCGCGGGTTGTGTCCAGCGTAACCAACAGCACGTTGTACCTCGGAGACAATCGCACCCACCAAAGTGCGACTCCACATCCCATCACGACGACAAGCATTCCAATGAACCATCGCGACAATTGATATCTATAAGAATGGTTCATCGGAACATTCACTCAGTAAATCCAACATGCAAAAAGCGAGTCAGAAATCCACTTGGAACTTCTGATCAAACATGCCGTGTGCCACGATATCCAAGCGATAATTCACTTCGAGCATCAGTTCTTCAGCCCAGTAGTTGCTTGATTGCCGAGACCACCTTCTCGACATCCTCTTCATCATTGTAGAGGTGTGTCGAGATCCGGTTCCCGTAGGGGACGACTTTCACCACGATATCCTGCTTTCCGAGAGCCGCAGCGATGTCCCCGCCTGTCATTCCTTCGCAGCCGACAGTAACCAATGGCGATGCCATCGTCCCCGCTTCCGGGCTGAAGATCGTCACTTTGGGCATGTGCAGGAACTTGTCGTACATCATTTCTCGTAAATACAGCGACCACTCTTCAATGCGCGGTTTGCCGATCTCCGTAAGAAAGTCAATCGATGCACCAAGCCCGATCGCGGCTGGCATATCAAGAGTTCCCGACGTCGCGGTGTAGTACCGGTAACCGTCCTGCAGCCGCAACGAATCGACTTTTTCGGCCGCGCGCTTATTGATGTACAGGAGACCGGTTCCCTTCGGGGCCAGCATCCATTTGTGAGCGCTGGTCGCGTAGGTGTCACAGTTCAGCTCTCTGACGTTGATATTCATCGCTCCAGGCCCTTGTGCCCCATCGACACAAAGGATGCAGTTGTTTGATTCGGCGAGTTCGGCGATCTTGGCGATCGGCAAGACTAGACCGGTTGTCGTCGTGACATGGGCGACACTGATCACCTTTGTCTTCGGCGTGATCTGAGCAGCAAGGAGATCGACGATCTCCTCTTCGCTTTCTGGAGGAGTGGGGATGACGGCCCGGTCGATGCCGACCCCAAATCGCTTCTCGTAATACTCCCAGCAACGAACACCTCCTGGGTGTTCCTGGTCAGTTGTCAGTACGCGGTCGCCCTCACTGAGATGGAGTCCCTGGGCAACTGCATTCATCGACTGAGTGGTGTTGGGCATGATGACAATTTCGTCGAGATCACACCCCAGGTAGTCAGCGGCTTTTTGACGCACCGCTTCCGCTTGCTGCAGCGTTGTTCCAAATCCATTGCCGGCTGGGTTCAGTTCCATTTCTCGCCATGCGTTTGTAGACGCGGTGATCACGCGGTTAGGAACCGGCCCCAGCGTTCCGTTGTTCATGTAAACGAGCCCCTCCTGAAGCCCAAACTCCTTCTTTACGCTCTTTGAGTTCCAGTTCGGTCGTTGGACTCCAGCAGCCCAGGCTCCCTGACCTTCACCAACAACGAGGCCAGCAGCTGAAATCGCCCCAACTCCAGCTCCGATCCGACCAAGAAATTGACGACGAGAACATTCCTGCGAAGAAGGAGGAAGAAGTGTTGGAAGATCACTCGTGAAATGTTTGTTGACCATTTGAGTTCTCTCAATAAGTTGGTGCGGTAATGGTAACGAAGGACTTTACCATCCATTGATTTGACTATATTCGTATCCTGATATCATTGCGAGTGACGAGTTGATTAGATGGCTGCCCGGCGATCTATTCTCGATTCAGAGATGGTGAGCCGATTGAGCACTATTGCACAATCAGTGGGCACATTTTCGGGATTCGCCTTCGGATCACGTCGCCGGTTCGCGAGATCCAATGTAATCGGAGCGAACAGGGAAACCTCTCTTCAATTGTCCGATCGAATTGGTCAACGTAGCTCGACGATGCGCGTGAGGGGCCCGCAAATCAATCACGCTTCATGATCTTAAATGCCACGCGACTTAGCGATCGGGCACAATCTCGAATACCGCTTCAATCTCGACGGGAACATTGAGCGGCAACGACCCCATGCCGACAGCGCTCCGCCCTGCTTTACCGGATTGTTCCCCTAAGACTTCGACCATCAATTCACTGAACCCGTTCACGACCTGTGACTGCTGAGTGAATTCGGAGGTGCAATTCACCATGCCGAGCACCTTCACGAGCTTGACGACTCGGTCAAGACTGCCGAGCGTTCCACGGACCGTACTCAGTAGATGCAGTCCGACCAGCCGGGCAGCGTCGTATCCCTCTTCCAAAGTGAGATCGTCGCCGATTCGTCCCGTCACCAATTCTCCATCCATCGTGCGTGGAATATGCCCCGCGGAGAAAAGCAAATCTCCGGTGACAACTGCGGGGACGTACACTGCCACGGGGGCGCCTTGGGGAGGAAGCTCTATGTTCAGGTCACGAAGTCTCTGCTCAAAGCCTGCCGGCGATTTCCCGTCATCAGCATTTGCGATGCTCACAAACTGATTCTTCAGAAACTCAGGAACGCAGATCCCGGCACATACTCCGGTTGTGACCAACAATGACTCCCGTAAGAAAAAACGACGACTGGTCCGGTGTGTCATGAAACGACTCCTCGAATCATTCATTGGCAGAAATGCCCTGTAACGACTGGGCTGACGCAACCAAAGCGTCACCAAATTGTTGTAAGGCGAAAGAGGAATGCGAACAAGGCATTGCCTTGGATGCCAGACGCAACTCTGAAAAACGTTTAGTCGTCGCGGAAATACCCCACGAAGCCTGTACCAGCTTAATATGAATGCGACGAACGAACGTCATTGACGTCCACTCCGGGACCTTAGTCTTCAAAGAGCAGTCTTCACGACCCGAGCGCTTGCTGATTGGAGATAATCAAAACTCGATGGCGATTCGTTGAACGGATGAGCTTGCTGCTGCTTGAGCGCCATGTTCGGGAGTTTCGCTGAGGCTCCTCGAACCACTCCTCCACGCATCGGTCAATCTCTGATGAGTGAGGTCATCCTGCTGCCATTCAAAGTCTTGCCTTGTCGATTAACGATTACGAAATCGTCTGACAAACGGGAAGTTCTGAGAGGAACTCTTATGTACTTTCCAACTGGCTTGTGACCGAATCTTTCAACTTTCTAAATGTGACTTGGTTGACAACGACGCACCCTGCGGTTATCACAAGCATGCAGTTCATTAGTGCGCTCGCACACAGTTGATGAAAACAGAGATGTTACTTCATCAAGCAATTCTTCCTCGAATCAATGAGGATATCGCGAGTTGTCAGTTTTGGCTTACCAGAGTGATCGTCGATTCTCATCTGAGCATTCAGGCTTAGACGAAGCAATCCGGTCCACCTTCGATTCAAGTTTCCGAGGGTGTTATTTCTTGCCTCTTGACCTTCTTCACCCCGGTAGCACGGACTGGGATCTCGCATTACAGCTGTGTAGGAGATTTTCTGACATCATTTAAGAGCATTAGGACTCACCATATGAATCTGAGATACCGCTCTGGAGTTTCGTCGCGTCAATGGTTCACCAGTTACCCGAGGTTACACCTACCCCTGTTGTTCTCAGTCTTCTGTATCATTGGTTGTGGAGGGGCCCCCGATGGCCCTGAAAGATTTGCTCTTTATGGAACCGTGACACGGGAAGGAAAACCTTTGAAAAGCGGCGCCATAAAGATGACGCCGGTCGCCGGGGGGCCTGCGACTCAAACCAAGATCAACGACGGAATTTACGAATTCAACTATGAAAATGGACCAATTGCCGGGGAGCAGGAGGTCTCGATTTTGAGGTTCCTGGAAAAGCCAGAGCCACCGGAAGGAATGTCGCGGAAAGACATGGATGAGATTCCCGAGACAGGTTTTGCCTCCCCGATGCCTCAAGGGGGATGGTTTTTCACAACAAAAGTAAGTGCCGATCAGGAAATGGAGGTGAACTTCAACGTCGATGAGGCTCTGCCTCCAAAACCTCGCAGATGACTTCTCGCGAAATCGGCTTGAGCTTTACGGAATGATTTCCACTCGGTGGTTTGTTGAAGCGGATGTGGAGACTTGATCGGTCTTCTTGGAGGGTCAGCCAAAATCTACAAACAGAATGGGGAGTTGGACCAGCATTGGTGGCTTTGCAGTGATTGAGTTTTGTCTGTCTCGCTGAAATGTCTGTCACGATCTGTTTTGTGACGAAGCGGTACCTGTCTTGTATTTGCGGAGGTCGTTGAGATGAGAATGAGAAGAACTCGCGGATTTACGTTGATCGAGTTACTGGTGGTCATTGCTATCATCGCGATCTTGATCGCACTCCTCTTGCCAGCCGTCCAGCAGGCACGTGAGGCGGCACGCCGAACACAGTGTCGTAACAATCTCAAGCAGCTTGGCTTAGCGATTCACAATTATCACGACGTCTATTTGCAGTTTCCCCCGGGAGCAAGCTATTCGCTCTGGGGATGGAGAGTGTATATTTTACCCTACATTGAGCAGACGGCTCATTACAACAAGATCGACTTTACTGACGGGATTGACTGGGGCACATCGCCGGGTGGCTCGACGTGTCGTGGTCAGGGGCCGCCCTGTTACACCAGTCAACACCAGGTCAACACACTGACGGCGGCTGGTGAATCGAACTGGGCCACGCAGGCATTTACCGTGTTCGGATGTCCCTCGGATCCACGGGGGAATACACCGTATGGTGGGTCGAGTGCAACGGCAAAAGACAACATTAACTGCAACTACTACGGAGTGTGCGGAAATGTGGACAGCGTGGACCGACTGACGACTAACGGGTCTTACGGGCCCAACTCTCGACACCGCATCATCTGCCTGACCGGCGTCGGATGTACGGAAGAGTACCCGGGAAATCCCAATTTGGCGTCGGAATACAACGGCATTTTCCGTTACGTTTCCAGAGTGAAAATTGGCGATGTCACGGATGGAACCAGCAACACTCTCATGGTCGGGGAACGTGCTGTGGATGAGGGTCACTCTTGGGGCTGGTTCATGACCGGAACAGAAGGAGACGGCTTGTGTGGCACTGGCTCCCCGATTTGGCAAGGTCCGTTGACCGAGGCGAATGGTTACGATACTTCTCCCGCTTCTGTCCGTTTCTCCAGCCACCACACAGGTGGAGCCCAGTTCGTGATGGGTGATGGTTCTGTGCGTTTCATCAATGCCAACATTGACACAGAATCGACCTTCAAACCTCTTGGAACGACAAGTGGTGGAGAGGTCATCGGTGAATTCTGAGATCATCATGACGATGTGAATCTTGAGCAACTTTGTCGTTTCACGTGACCCAGCCAGTTTTACGGCTGGGTCACGTTTTCAAAGATGAATTGAATCGATCGTCTGATTGCTGAATTCCTGCGAGTCCAGAGTCGGATTAATTGACATCGGCCAAGTTCACTCCCCCCCCCCCGACTGACTTGATCCTGCCCGACGATTCCGGATGCCGAACCCGTCCCAGTAGACAAAGGAATTGGAGGGCAAACTGGATCGTTGAGTGAAGTGTCCCCCAATGCCCAGTCGTCCGCTTATCATCTGGATCGGGTCTCTGACGGCCATTCTAATCCTCGCGGGGACCTTCGCCTTCTTTTTATTGCGTGATGATGCTCCGGTGACGTCAGCAATTAATTCGGAAGTCAGTTCTCCGCGTCTGCAGAATTTTGGCAGGTACACACTCTGGTGGGACACCGTCCCAAGTGATGTAATCGGTGAAGCGGAAAGCATCGAACTTGCCAGCAATCTTCGTCCACAGGATTATGTCGGGCCAGAGAGTTGTCAAAAGTGCCACAAAAAACAGTACGAGGGATGGTCAAGCCATGCCCACCGCTGGATGAACGTCCGAATTGAGGATGCTCGTGTCGTCGGAGATTTTGACCATAGGACGATGTCCTACCTTGGTGGTCAGGTGACCTTCTATCAGGACCAGGGCACTTACTGCATGAGGCTGGTCCGGGATGAGATCACACGTGAATATGTGATCACCCAAACCATCGGTTCACGTTTTTTTCAATACTACGTCGGCAAACAGCAGGCAGGTCCGGAAGCCAAGGACCATCCGTTGTTTCACGAGGATCATGTTCTGCCTTTGGGATACTGGATCTCGCGAGATGAGTGGGTGCCAGTCGTTCATGTGCATGGAGAGCAGGCAGAAGATCAACGTCATGATCCCTTCCTGGTGCGAAACGACTGGCCGAGGGGCGAGTTCGCTGATTACTCCGGAGAGGCGATGGATCTTTATCGGAGTCAGTGCAACTTCTGTCACACAACTTTCTCTGCAGGCGACATGTTGATTCGTCATCAACAGCTGCTGGCGAGGCATGTTCCAACGCGAGTTGACTTATCACTGTCGGATTATGTGCAGGCAGCCCGTCCCGAACTTTGGCCCCAGGGTCGCCTGCCGGAGGAACTCTCGGATGATGACTTCGCGTCGATCCTCAAAGAGTTTCGGAACTTCGATGCCCGGGACCATGCAATCACGCTTGGAGTGAGTTGTGAGGCCTGCCATCTTGGATGTCGAGAGCATGCAGCAGGCGAGTCCAAAAAGCCGCAGTTTTTCCCGCATGCTCCCGAAGCTTTCATCCAAAGTGAGTCGGATGATTACGACTTGGGGCGAACACATCAGAATGTCAATTGGGCCTGTGGTCGATGTCACGCAGGCGACCGGCCTCAACTGGCCGCTGGAATGTCAACGTGGAATTCGACTGAGTACACTGACGCAATGCGCGGTGCATGTTACTCTCAGTTGACCTGTACCAAATGCCATGATCCTCACGAAACGCTGGGACAAGGCTGGTCTCACACCGCGATCGAAGACGATGCGATCTGTTTGAGTTGCCACCATGAGTTCGAGCCAATGACCGCAAGGACAACTCACACACGGCACTTAATGAACAGTGAAGGTTCGCATTGCATGAACTGTCACATGCCTCGACTCAACGAAGGCTTGCAGGAAGTTGTACGGACACACATGATATTCTCGCCGACCAATTCTGCGATGATCGAGTCGAACCAGCCGAATGCCTGCAATCAATGTCATGTGGATCAATCCCTTCAGTGGACACTTGGACATCTCAAGGACTGGTATGGAAAGTCCTATTCACAGTCGGCAATTGAAAAGAGTTCACCGAAACGCGGCGCCCCTGCGATTCTCAATTGGTTAGCGTCGAGCAATCAATCTGTGCGGCTGATTGCCGCCGATTGCCTGACCCGTGCCGAGGCGGCATGGGCCTTACCCGAACTGATCGATGCTCTCAATGATCCCTATCTCCTCAACCGTCAATTTGCCCAAATCGGACTTGAGAGAATGCTCGGGATTGATCTCAGCGAAGTCGATTATCAGTTTTATCAGATGCCTCGAGAAAGAAGTGCTCCTCTCCAACAGTTACGTCGAAAACTACTTCCCGATGAGGGAATGGACTGAAGTCGCTACATCGATCTCCTTTTGCCCCCATCCGTCGAGGATCATTCAATTCATGAACAAAGCCGTATCAGAAGGTCATCCACCCGAAAAAGCCTCCTCAGTGGATGCGATGCCGGAGACATCAGAGAAGGCGAGGACTTCCCCGATTGGACGAATTGTCATCGGAATACTGCTAGTGGTCCTCGCGATTGAAGGATTTGCCTTTCTCAGAGTGACATGGGCCAAATCGAGAATCATCGGAGAATTGGAAAGGGCTGAAGCCGAGAATTTCGAGCTGACCCGGGATGACGTAAAAAAACTCCTAAGAGGCCGTGAGCCGGACGAAACCAAGGAAGTCAGCGCCAACATCGGCGATGAACTTTATGAGGTTTACTATTATTCCGGAATCTTAAAACGCAGAGTTCTTTGCCTCCGTTACGGAGTGGAAGGGCGGAAGGGTACTCAGGGATCTGACCGAGAGCTGATTGAAGTCATGTCTGTCAAGCCAGAGGTGGTGCTCTTCGAGGAATAGCCCTGAAAGACTTGAAGCTGTCTCTATCTCTGTCGTTCTCCAGTACCGCACGAAGCTCTTGATGAAAACAGTTGCCAAAAGCAGTCAATTAGCACCTCGATCATTCATCAAATGTGATTCGTGTCATCTCAACGATTCGTCCTGCTTCGGAGTGCGCTGGCGTTGGTGAGACGACCGTTGCTTCAATTCGTATCCAACCGGCGGCAAACACCACGGACCAAACCCGATTCCCTGACTTGACTGATTGGTCGGTTTTCAGTCGTTATCCGTTTCACTAGAGAGGCGATCATTATGTCAGCTGATGAACCACAAGTTTCTGGCTCGTCAAGCACTGTCGAGAGCAAGGATAGAGCTAGGAAAGTAGGCATCGTCTTGCTATGCGTGATACTTGCGGGATTCGCAGCAATTGAAGGGGTGTCGCTGGTGGAGGCTCAACGGACTGAGAACTTGCGTCGAGAGGTCGGGATCGCAGGAGGAAAATGTCAATTTGAAAATCGAACTCCAACTATTTTGAAGCGAGTTCTTGGTGAGAGTGCTCCTTCTTTCATGGATTATCCGGTGATTGTGGGGGTGACAATGTCGGGAGAAAAAATCAGCGACGAAAACCTCGCCAAACTTCCAGCATTACCCGACCTTATGTCACTGGATCTTGAGGGCTCACAAGTTACGAGTGATGGATTGGATGCCGTTTCGCCATTGAAGAGTATTCGATCGTTGAGCCTAAAAGATACGCCAGTCACTGACATCACACCATTGGCTGACATGCCGCATTTGGAAATATTGGAACTCAATTTCAGTCGATGCCGTGGAGAGTATCTGTCTGGTCTGTCCCAACTGAAAAACGTGACTGCCTTGTTGGCGGGCTACCTACAAGTGACCGACCAGGAGGTGATTGAGATTGCGAAGTGTTCGCAATTGGAAGAACTCAGCATCGCCGCGTCCGCTCTCGGAGAACATGGATTGCAACCACTGACCTCACTTCAAAAACTGCGTACCTTGGTATTGAGCGATGCCCGATTTGACTCCGCCGACCTTGAAGCATTCAAAGTAGCCCGCCCTGATGTTGAGATCATTCGATAATGATTGCTAAAGGGAGTGCTGTCCCCTTCGATTCCGTAGGCCGGAGTTGACCCCGAAAGCCCTGAGGAAGAGCACTTTACAGCGTCACAGCACGACCTCTGGCCGTTGCCAACGATTCCATATTTTACAGGGAATCGCTTCCTTTGCGATGGGTTCTGTGACACGGAACCGAACGTGCATGGTTCTCGGCAGCGTTTTCTGCTTCACCGATGCGATGCGTATCCTTCGGTTCCGTATGCTCCTGTGTAACAATGTCGTGTATATCAACCATTCGATGTTCCAATCTTTCCCGTAGCGCCAAATCATCAGTGCGGACTTCGACGGAATGTTGCGATTGAACGCGTCAGTACAAAGCCGACATGACGCGTGTTCGGAGGATCTGGGATGCGGCATCATCACGATCAAGTATTTCATCGCCCCACTGACCCTCACATGACACGGCAATTTACGAACATTCCTGCATCACACACACGCCAAAGAGAAACCTTTTTGCCGCTGCGTCAACTTTCGACAATACCTCCATGTGCTGCCCTCTGAGTCATATCGAATCGGCGTAATCGCGCTGATTCGGCGCGCACAGCCATCCTCGTTGATGACACAGGTCATTTCGTCATGGGTCATTTGAGAGATCCGCGTGTACGTCAGCGGACCGAGTTGTATTGAGGTGGCATGCTCCCCGAATTTTGATCCAGATGTTATGAGAGTCAACAGACCGATGATGGTCGAAGGAGACTCTGATGAC
>JAGQQG010000093.1 GCA_020426325.1 Planctomycetaceae bacterium
CACGGCCGATTCCGTCATCGAACGCCTAATCAACGAAACCCCCTCCAAAGAGGGCGAACTGACGACCGATCCAAGGCTGAAGAAAATTTTCGCTGCGTAACATGCAAAAGTCTG
Organism: Planctomycetaceae bacterium; assembly: GCA_020426325.1. Lineage (GTDB taxonomy): Bacteria > Planctomycetota > Planctomycetia > Planctomycetales > Planctomycetaceae > JAHBXU01. Next base: position 115 of record JAGQQG010000093.1, read on the forward strand.
AAGAATTGAATGGCTGAACGATCTCATCAACTGCTCGACCCTGAATCCGTCAGTCGGATTTCGCGGCTGGAGTTGGAGGCGCGGCATGTGGTTGAGGGGTTTCTGTCGGGGCTGCACCGGTCGCCGTATTTCGGGCAGTCGATCGAGTTCGTGCAGCATCGTGAGTATGTGCCGGGGGACGATGTTCGCAAGATCGACTGGAAGGTCTGGTCGAAGACGGACAAGTTCTATATCAAGCAGTACGAGGAAGAGACGAATCTGCGGACGGCCTTGCTCGTCGATGCCAGCGAGAGCATGCAGTATGGCAGCGGCGGAAGGTCGAAGTTCGAGTATGCCTGCTCGATCGCAGCTTGTCTGAGTTATCTCCTCCTGCGGCAACAGGACGCGGTGAGCCTGTCGACATTCGACAGCAAACTGCGAAACCGCATCCCCTCACGCAGTCAGCAGACGCACCTCAATGCACTGCTTGCTGCTCTGGAAGTCGAGGCACCGCAGAGCAAGACCAACATCTACAGCATCCTGCGTCAGGTGGCGGAGGAGAAATCGCAGCGGGGCATGGTGGTGCTGATCTCCGATCTGTTCACGCCTCGCGAAGACCTGTTTCGTGGCCTGCGATTACTGCGGAAGCGGGGACATGACGTGCTGATCTTCCATGTTCTGGATGATCAGGAACTGGACTTCGAGTTTACGGGAACGACCAAGTTCGAAGGTCTGGAAGAGGCGGGCGAACTTGTCTGTGATCCGCGTTCACTGCGTGAGGGGTATCAGCAGGCGTTGAACGAATTCCTGCATGAGATTCGCCGCCGCTGCGCGAGGAACGTCATCGACTATCAAACCATCCGCACGAGCGAGCACCTCGATGCGGTCCTTCGGCATTACGTGAATCATCGCGTAGGCATGCGAGGGACGGCGAGAAACTGAGTGCTTGCGGCGGACTGTCACCCTAAGTAGCACGGCGTTGGCCTTTGAGCCATGAGCGGATGGTGGAGATGGGGGGGGACTTGCGGATTCGCTTGAGCAGCAGTGGCCACTCTGCGTGTGTCCCGCGCCGTGAGGTGTCCACGTTGACTCCTTCCCTGCGGCAGAATCGCAAAGCTCCCGGCAGCCACTTGCCCTTCAGGATGCCGGTATCCGGGTAGTAGTCGATAAGAGGTGCCCCGATGTACGTGGCGAGGAAGGGTTCCGGCAACTCAGCTGAGCGCTGACTGCCAATCAGTTCCATGTCCCATCCGGTCTCGCCATCGACAAGCAGTTTGCGGAGTGTGTCCGCGTTCCACCAGGCAGCTTGAAGCGAACAGCGGTATCTGGCATGACGACTGATCTCTCCAAGGCCATACGGGTTGTCATGCGACAAGTCCGGATTCGGAGCACCCGCGAGTCGGACGTATCCTGCACCAATCTGTTGAGAGTATCCGATCAAGCTTTCGAGTCGTTTGGTGTCAACACGGCTCTGCAGAAAGTAATCCTCCTGCAGGTAGACAATGGACTGACATCTCAGATCATCAATGACCCGTCTCAGGTTTGAAGCCCAGCCACGGTCTTCCCTGAGAGTGATGTTGTGGACTCGCGGGTCATCGTAGATCTCATTGATGCTGACGAGATGAAGCGGATACGGGCAATCCGGCCAGTAGCGAAACAACAGTTGAAAGAATGGACTCCACGCATCGCTATAAGTATCACAGGACGGAATAATGATGTGCGTTTGCGAAGTCATGTGATCAATCACTCACCGGCTGAAATCAATCGTCTATGCCACTTTGGTGAGGCGTGTGCGGCTGAGGTACCAGTCGATCGTTCGCTTGAGTCCCTCGCGAAAACCGATCTTCGCCTGCCAGTCGAGCAGTTCGGTCGCGAGTGTGGTGTCGAGACAACGCCGCGGTTGTCCGTCCGGTTTGGTGTCGTCCCAGACGACCTCTCCCTGAAAGCCCGTCAGTTCTGCGATCAGTTCGATGAGGTTGCGAATCGTGATCTCCTGGCCCGTGCCGAGATTGACCGGAGTCGGATCTTCAAGTTCTTCAGCTGCACGCACGATTCCTTCTGCAGCGTCGTCGACGTAGAGAAACTCACGAGAAGCTGAACCGGTTCCCCAGCAGACCATCTGCTGCTGTCGAGTATCAACGGCCTCCACACACTTTCGGATCAAGGCCGGAATAACGTGCGATGATCGCTGATCGAAGTTGTCACCGGGGCCATAAAGATTGACCGGAACGACGACCGAACTCGCCATGCCGTACTCCTGCCGGTAGGCGTCGAGCATGACGAACAGAGCTTTCTTGGCGACGCCGTAGGGCGCATTCGTTTCTTCGGGATATCCGTTCCAGAGGTCCTTCTCCTGAAACGGAACGGGAGTAAACTTCGGGTATGCACATACGGTTCCCACCTGGACAAACTTGCGAATTCTCCTGATGCGGGCTTCTTCAATGAGGTGCAACCCCATCGCCGCATTTGCATAGAAGAACCGTCCGGGGTGCTCACGGTTGGCCCCAATCCCTCCGACCTCAGCAGCCAGATGCAGAACCACATCCGGTTGAAAACGGTCGTACATCTTGCGGACGCCGTCCTCTGCTGTCAGGTCGAACTGATGCCGACGTGGTACTCCGATATGTTGACAGCCCCGTTGCTCAATCTTCTCACAGACGACCCGACCGAGAAATCCGGCGCCCCCTGTGACCACAACTCGTGTGTTCGTCCAATCAATCACTGTCTGCTCCTGTCTGTGTCGCCGCGACGTCAAGCGGCCCGACGCTGCACGCTGAGCGGAGCAAGACCGGCATCCCTCAAAGTCTTCTCACGTTCCGCATGCTCAAGGTCTGTTTCCACCATCATCTGCACCAACTCTTGAAAACTGACCTTCGGCTCCCATCCCAGCTGCCTGCGGGCCTTGCTGGAGTCACCAAGGAGCAGGTCGACTTCTGCGGGCCGGAAGTAACGTGGATCGATCTCAACATGATCGCTGTAGTCGAGCCCGACATGACCAAATGCCAGTTCCAGGAACTCTCGGACCGAATGGGTTTCATTCGTCGAGACGACATAATCGTCCGGCAAGTCCTGTTGCAGCATCAGCCACATGGCCTGCACATAGTCACCCGCAAACCCCCAGTCGCGCTTCGCATCAAGGTTGCCGAGGTACAACTTGTCCTGCAGGCCGTACCGGATACGTGCGACGGCCTGTGTGATCTTTCGCGTGACAAACGTCTCCCCACGTCGGGGGGACTCGTGATTAAAAAGAATGCCGTTGCTCGCATGCAGACCGTAAGACTCTCGGTAGTTCACAATGGCCCAGTAGGAGAAGACCTTGGCCACGCCATACGGGCTTCTGGGATGAAACGGAGTCTCCTCACGCTGAGGCGTCTCGTGCACCTTGCCATACATCTCGCTGCTGGAGGCCTGATAAACTCGCACCTCTTCGCCCGATGTGTCCTGATACTCTCGCACGGCTTCCAGAAGCCGAAGTGTTCCCATGCCGCCGACGTCAGCCGTCTCCAACGGCATGTCGAAGCTCACACGGACATGCGACTGAGCCGCGAGATTATAGATTTCCGATGGGCGGGTTTCTGTGAGGATCTTCCGCAGGCTGTTGGCATCGCCCAAGTCCCCATAGTGCAACCGAAGTTTCACTTCGTCGCTGTGGGGGTCCTCGTACAAATGATCGATTCGGCTGGTGTTAATGGTCGATGCGCGACGCACAATGCCGTGGACTTCGTAGCCCTTGTCGAGCAACAACTCGGCCAGATAACTGCCATCCTGGCCTGTAATCCCTGTGATCAAAGCAACCTTGCCAGCCACAGCACCCTCCTTGATGGACTTGAGACGCACCTTTCCCTGGTGCAATGGATCGCGGTTGATAGTTCGCAGGGCCGAATGACACAAGGTCAGTTTCTGTAAGTCGGCAATGCGATGCCAGTTGAAATCATTGCGGTCATGCCCTTCAGACAGGCCGGAGATCATACTGGAGGCCCTCTGGTATCAGTGGACCATCTGGGGTTGCCCCGTTTACTGGTTCGCAGTAAACACGCTCCTCAAAGGAGATTGCGCCTCCAGGTTTCAGACTTCGGGAAGTCGCCATGACCAAACTGTCTGTTGTGATCACGACGTTCAACAATTCAGACACCCTGCGATCCTGCCTGGAAGCCGTCCGTTGGGCCGACGAAATCCTCGTGCTCGACTCGCATAGCACCGATGCCACTCGCGAGATTGCAGCCGAGTTCACCGACCGGATTTCACAGCATCATTTCCTGGGTTACTCGCAGCAAAAGCAAATGGCGATCGACCTCGCTGCACACGACTGGGTGCTGTTGCTTGATGCCGATGAAGTTGTTTCATCCGCTCTTCAGGACGAGATCAGGCAACTGATGCAAAGGGGACCGACAGCAGACGGATACACGCTTCCTCGCAGCGAACAGCTCTTCTGGCGGATGAATCATCCCTCCTGCCGCATGAATCACTTTCTACGATTGTTTGATCGCCGCAAGGGATGCATGAACGATGTGCCTGTCCATGCGGCCCCGGTTGTCGAGGGACTCGTCGAACAATTGCACAACGTGTTCTATCACTTCGGCGAGAAGGACATCGACACGAAGGTCCACAAGATCAACTGGTACTCGACCGGTCTGGTTGAAGACAAACTTCGACGAGGAAAGCGTGCGAACCCGTGGTCCTGTGTGTTCTACCCGCCGCTTGTCTTCGTCAAGACGTTCCTCCTCAAAAAGAATTACCGCAGTGGCTGGGCCGGGTTCATCGGTTCGGTCTGCATGGCGTTCTATGCATTCCTCAAGTACGCCAAGCTGTTTGAACACGAACAGCAGCAACAGTACGGAACTTCATTGCTCCCCGCAGAGGCGCCGAATCGCAGCGCCGCACTCCGCAAGGCTGCCTGACTGCATATCTCACGGCCTCAGCCAAGCATCGCTATCATCTCAATAATGTTGATCCATTATTCGGGTGTGACGTACGCCGAGGTAATTCCGCCATCGACGAGGAACTCGCTCCCGGTCATGAAGGACGATTCATCCGAGGCGAGGAACAACGCTGCCTGCGCCATCTCGCGTGCCTGACCGAACCGGCCCATCGGAATGTGGACGAGCCGTCGCTGCTTCTTCTCGTCCGTGTTGAGAAAGTTCATTAGCAGTTCGGTTTGCAACGGTCCGGGACAGAGCGCATTGACTCGGATGTTCTCTCGGGCATGAATCACAGCCAGCTCGCGAGTCATCGCCAGCACGCCCCCCTTGCTGGCCGTATATGCCAGCTGCGGTGTCGCTGCCCCCATCACGGCGACGAATGACGCCGTGTTGATGATCGAGCCACCACCCGCTCGCCGCAGTGCCGGGATGCCGAACTTGCAGCCGAGAAAGACGCCGCGCAGGTTGATGTCGAGCGTGAGTTCCCAGATCTTTTCCGATGTCGAGACGGCATCACCGTCATCCCCATGCATGATGCCTGCGTTGTTGAACAGAACATCGAGCCGGCCGAACTTGTTCTCTGCCATCGCAATCATCTGTTCACAGTCAGCGGCTTTCGAGACATCCGCGTTAACGTAGACGGCCTCACCCCCGGCCTGGGTGATCATGTCAGCTGTCTCCTGCCCGCCCGCGTCATTCACGTCCGCGACAACGACCCTCGCACCCTCCTGAGCGAACAACAGAGCAGATTCCCGGCCAATTCCACTTGACGCCCCGGTGATGAGGGCGACCTTATTCTCCAGTCTCATTTCGTTTCCTTCAGATCAATAGTGGCATTCACAAATTTGTCGAATAGCCGTTGTTGTGTGGGATCCTTCGCAGAGGTCAACTCGGGATGCCATTGGACTGCGACCAGCCAGCGATGCGATTTCATCTCCATCGCTTCAATGGTCCCATCCGGGGCATAGGCCGTCACCGTGAATCCCTCGGCAACGTCCCGCACGGCCTGATGATGCCAGGACATTCCGGTCACTTCGGTTTGTTCCAACAGTTCGGCTAACTGCGAGTTCTCTTCGACGCGAACGGAATGAGGGGTCGGCTCTCGCGGTGGCAGACGATGAAGCACCGATTCACCGACGACGTCCGGGAGATGCTCGATCAGCGTCCCCCCCTGCACGACGTTGACGAGTTGAATGCCTCGGCAGATCGCCAACGTTGGAAAGTCCGCATCGATCAAACAACGTGCGAGAGCCAGCTCAGTGGAGTCCCGTTCTTCGTCCAGGCTGTAGATCGTCTCGTGCAAATGACCACGGTAGTGAGTCGGGTCGATGTCTCCTCCACCGGCGAGAATCACGCCGTCGAGCTTGGACAGCAATTCGTCAAACCGACTCTCACCCGGCGCAATGAGCAAGGGGATTCCCCCTGCGCGACGCACGCTGTCCACGTACTCACGTGGGAGCGTGAACTTCCGTTGGTCGTCGACGCCGTAAGTCGTGATACCGATCAGGGGCGGATTCATCGGAGGCTCTTCAGATTCTTTCAAAGTACCTTTGCCGCTCCCAATCGGTCACCGCCCGGTCGTACGCTGCCTGTTCCGTGCGGAAGAAGTGCGCATAGTGTTCGACCACATCCTCACCGAACGCCGTGCGTGCGAACTCACTCTGCTCAAACAAACTGATCGCTTCCGCAAGCGTACGCGGAATATGAGGGATGTCGTCGGCTGAATAGATATCTCCTTCGTAGATGTCGGGCGGCTCAAGCTTTCGACGAATCCCGTCCAAACCAGAAGCAATCGCAGCGGCGTATGTCAGATAAGGGTTGCAGTCTGCTCCAGGAATCCGGCATTCGATCCGCAGACTTTGGACGCTCCCCACGACCCGGAAGCCAGCCGTGCGATTATCCCGGCTCCAGCCGATGCGGGTCGGAGCCCATGAACCGGATTGATATCGCTTGTAGGAATTGACTGTGGGTGCGTAACAGACCATCAGTTCAGCGACGTGTTCCATCCAGCCTGCGAGGAACCAGCGGAACGTGTCCGAGCACTCGACCGGGCCGGCCTTACGGTCGCCGACGAAGGCGTTGCCATCATCGTTCCAAAGACTGATGTGGACATGGCTGCTCGATCCCGCATGCGCGGCGGAGTACTTCGCCATGAAGGTCACGCTGACCTGCTGCTGGTCGGCGACTTCCTTCAGGCATTGCTTGTAGACAGCATGATTATCCGCCATCGCAAGCAGGTCAGCATAACGCACGTTCAGTTCGTGCTGTCCTTTGCCCCACTCCCCTTTTGTGCACTCAACCGGCACGCCGGACGCTGTGAGATGCCGCCTCACAGCCGCGTTGAATGGCTCCTCGCGAGTCCCCTGCAGAGTGTGATAATCCTCTATGTACCAACCTGCCGCCTCCAGCGATTGATCGGTATATCCGCCCCGTGCTGCGTCGCGATAGGATGTGTTGAACAGGTAATACTCCAGTTCCGATCCGGCCTTGGCGTTGAAGCCCAAGTCAGATGCCCGGTCAATCTGGTCACGCAGGAGCGATCGCGGAGCGAGCGGCAGGCGGGCGTGTGTTTTTTCATCGAAGACATCACACAGCACCATCGCTGACTTGTCGAGCCAACTGGCAATCCGCAGCGTGTCCATGTCGGGGACGAGATGAAAGTCTCCGTAACCCTTCTCCCAGTTTGAGAACGTGTATCCCGAAACCGGCTCCATCTCCATGTCGACCGTCAACAAATAGTCACAAGCATGCGTACCCCCTTCTGCGACAGTATCGAGGAAATACGTAGCGTCGAACCGTTTGCCGACAAAGCGGCCATAGAGGTCCGTGAACACGACAATCACCGTGTCAATGTCACCCGCTGTGACGTGCGTCGTGAGTTCGTGTTGGGAGAGCATTCCGCGCGGCTTGGTCATGTCGTCAACTCGTCATTGTTGCAATTCAAAGGAGCGTGAGGCTTAATATGTCGACTCCCTCATTGATGGGCAAGTTCGCTCTCCGCTTCCGCAATCAGGGCATTCTCCTCCTCGGGTGCCTGGGCGACCAGCCGGTGTCGACTGTAGAGCCCAAAGTATGCAACCCCCATGAGCACGAACAACGCGACCCCGACGACAGCGGGCCGATACTCCTCGATCGTGAATGTCGCTCCCAAGGCCGTCAGCGAGAGCACGGCGCCCACGACCGCTCCTGGAATCCCGAGCGGACTGCGATATGGTCGCGGCAAATCGGGACGGCTGATACGCAGCTTGATGTAACTGAACATCACCAAGGCATAGGAAATCACAGCTCCAAACACCGCCATATTGAGCAGAGCTGCGCCGACATGGCCGCTTCCCCCGGTGATTTCAAGCACGATCGTACAGACGAGGCCGATGACTGCGCCGACGATGAGTGCCGTCATCGGCGTGTGATAACGTCCTGTGACAGAGATCCATCGGGGGATGTAACCGGCTCGTGACAACGCAAACAGCACACGTCCATAGGCGTAGACAATCGTGTGAAAACTGGCAATCAGACCGGTCAGTGCTATCACCGTGAAGGCCTTGCTCGTCGGGCTGATTCCAAATACCGCTTCCAATCCGTCTCCCAGCGGGGCATCCGACTCACCAATCGCCCCCGCACCGGCCCCGACTCCCGAGTTGAGCACGAGCGTAAACAACGACAAAACCAGCAGCGTGGCAATGCCGAGAATAAGCGCCTTGGGCATGTCACTCGCAGCGTCATGCGATTCCTCAGCGGCAAGCGGGAGTTGTTCGATCGCCAGATAAAACCACATGGCGAAAGGGAGTGCTGCGAACACTCCCTGCCATCCATTCGGCAAGATTCCCACGGAGGCTCCGGTCGAATCCACAAACAGCAGTTCCCGCGAGAAAGCCCCCTTCGCGAGCACACTGACGTAAAACGTCACCTGCACTGCCAGGGCGATCAACGTGACGACCAGTCCCACTTTGAGCGTCAATTCCACGCCGCGAATATTGATGCCTACGAATACCACGTAGTAGGCGATCCACCACACCGGGGCCGGGATTCCGGGAAAGAGTTTGCCCATGTAGCCGCCAATGACGTACACGATCACAGCTGGCGTGAGCACGTACTCAATCGTGTCGGTCAATCCACAGATGAACCCGCCGGTCGGTCCGAAGGCACAGCGGGTGAATGAGAAGAACCCTCCTGCATGAGGCAGTGCAGCAGATAGCTCAGCGATCGTAAAGACCATGCAGACATACATCACCGCCATCAGCAGTGTGCCGATCGCCAATCCGCCAAAGCCTCCATGCTGCAATCCGTAATTCCAGCCGCCAAAGTCACCCGAGATAACGGCTCCGACCCCGAGTGCCCAGAGCAGAATCCAACCCGCAGACCGCTTGAGTTTCCGCTTCTCGAGGTACGACTCGTCGACATTCTCGTAACGGGCCACGCCCGACTGATTCGGTTTACTCAAACATCCGCTCCACAGAGGCCAAGCGATGGTCGTCTCGTCGGAACGTTATAGCGGATGCTGCAACAATTGTGGATCACACCAACTGGTGAAGACTCCATTGAACAGACATCGCGTTGAGGGTGAGAAGCGAGGAGTATTCCGAACAACGAGCTCTAGCGGCGACAATTCGTGAGCATGGCGTCTTTGATCGAGATGCCGATCGGTGGAATACTGTGTATGCCGGTCAGTTGTGGTATTGGACGCAGCTCATCAGAATGGGGGAAGGAGCCAGTTATGAACTGGACCACCGAGTGGCCCAATCAACCTGAACTAATGCATTAGGTGGCATGCTCTCACGCCGTTAGGCGAGTGAGCATGCTGGTGCAGACGCTCACATACATGGCGACCCGGCAGTCGCCGTGACGCCATGCCACCCTGTGAAACAAGGATGGACCGACCACCAGGATCCATACATCGAACGTGACGCCTCATGAGCCATTCCCCGGCATCTCAGACTCCAGCCGTCGACTTACAGACGACAACTCCGGATGAACTTCAAACTCGTTTGAAGCGCGTGCGTCAGCGACTCAAACAGGCGCGCGTCAAGCGTCCCACGGCGGACACGATTCATGATCTCCGGGTGTCGACCCGACGTGCGACTGCGGCTGTTCAATCCCTGACGGAATTCCTCCCCAACCAACCGGCTGACACCTGTCTTTCCACCTTGAAGAAGGTTCGACACTTGGCGGGTGACGTTCGTGACCTGGACATTCTGTTGACTCGATTTGTTTCCGACAACAATGATCCGGAATTGCCGATCACGGGAAAACAGCTGAAGGACTTGCGAAAATTCGTTGAACGCAGACGCCGAAAGCTTGCACGCAGGCTTCGTGAGTACCGGTTACAACCCAAACAGGAAAAAGTTCAGAAAACTCTTCCGCACAAACTCCGGTGGCGGGGTGAAGGCGAGCAGCCGGATTCGCACGCACTCGCGCAGTCAGCCGTTGGTCATTGTGCGCAGCAGTCCTTGCAATTGCTCGATCCATGGCCCAGTGATCCCCCATCGCTGCATGAATTGCGACTCAGCCTGAAACGTTTGCGGTATTCCGTCGAGTTCTTTCGCGATCTGATTGGCACGAACGAGTTTGACCCGGTCCATCGAAAACTGAAGCGTCTTCAAGTGGAGTTGGGTGCGATCAGTGACGGACGCGCGATGTTAGACATTCTTGAACGGTTGCAGCATCACTGTCCGCAAAAGCAGGTTGAGGTCGTTGCCGCATTACAGCGACATGAGCAGGACAAGCTGGCGGAGACTTGTGAAAAGTTTCTGGCAAAGTGGACGGATAAACGCAGCAAAGAACTGCGAACGATGTTGTCAACACTCGCAGAGTCGGAGTCCTCCAACAGCAGCACGGTGAGAAACGAAGCCTGCTAGCAATCAACAAGTCTCGTGCTGTGGGCACGATTATCCAAACTGAAAGACACATGATGAATATTGAGGCACGGCTGGCAGAACTCGGAATCGCGTTACCGAATGCCCCCGCCCCGATCGCTGCGTACGTACCGGCGATTCGAACAGGGAACCTTGTGTTCGTCAGCGGGCAACTGCCCTTGACGGGGGGCCAGTTGCTGGCGACCGGCCCTGTGCCAAGTCAGGTCTCTGTGGATCAAGCGCAGGAAGCCGCTGCCCAGTGTGTGTTGAACGGTCTAGCTGCACTCAAATCCATCATGGACGACGATCTCTCGAAACTTCAGCGAGTGATCCGCGTGGGAGTCTTCGTGCAAAGCGACGACAACTTTACCGACCAGGCACTCGTCGCCAACGGAGCCAGCGAACTACTGGAGTCTCTTCTGGGAGAGAAGGGCAGACACGCCCGCGCCGCGGTCGGGGTCAACACCCTCCCCAAGGACGCCACCGTTGAGGTCGAGTTCACATTTGAAGTGAGCTGATCAACAGAATCAGACGCGAGATGTCCCGATCATCGACAGATTTATCTCACTCTGCAGATCCGATGACGTCGACTCCTCGTTCTCCCTGCTCAAGCTCGGCCTGCCGCTTAATGGACTCCTGATGTTCGCGATTGCCCGCTGCTCCGCGCCTTCGTTCGTCGAGATTCGACAGGACCTCTTCTCGACCATAAAGCAGCAGCCGGTCGTTCGCATACAGGCGATGCTCTCCGCGAGGCGCTCCAATATACGCACCGTCCTGTCGTTCGATTCCCAAAACTAGAACACCCTCATCACTGAGCCGCAGATCTTTCAACTCCTGATCGCACAGCCAATCGTGCGAATTGACATTCAGCTCGGCCACGATGTAATCACCGGTCAGGTGAAGAAGCCCGGCGTAATCTCGAAGCTCGATCGACGTGAACTCGGTGAGCGCCCAACCGATCAACCGGGAGAGTCTGTTATCGACCCATTGACTCGTCGCGAAGATCCACAACAGGAACAGCCCTGCGATCAGCACGAGCATGTTCTGCGAGAAGAGGCCGGTGTTCTCCGCACCTGTGAAGGACAGCATTGACGTGGCCACCGCTGAAACGATGCCAGCGTTTCCCAGCAGCATTAACAGCATCACAATCCGACGACGAACCGGATGCTGTACGACCTGCTCAGACTCTGCTGTAGTGAACCCCGTCCCGGTGAATGCTGAGCGTGCCTGAAACCTGGCGACAGGTTTTGACAGACCGGTCAGCGTCAACGCCACCGTCGCGATGCGCACAATCAGCAGCGAGACGACCAACACGATGAGCAACGAGATGATTGCGGTCATCGAGGACCAAAACCCCTGATCACACCCAATCGTCTAGACTACAGGACCGAGCGGACACGCTCGAGGAATTCCGCATTCGTGGAGAACATCTCCAGCTTACGAACCAGTTCCGTCATCGCTTCCGTTGGGTTCATAGAGACGAGCGCTCTCCGCAGCTGAATGACTGAGTTCAACGTCTCTTCGCCGAGAATCTTCTCTTCCCGTCGCGTGCCCGAGCGACTGATGTCAATCGCTGGCCAGATGCGTCGATCGGCTAACTCACGACTGAGCACCAACTCCATGTTGCCAGTGCCTTTGAACTCCTGGAAGATCGCATCATCCATGCGGCTGCCGGTTTCAATCAGAGCGGTCGCAATCACCGTCAGCGATCCCCCTTCATCGAAACGGCGAGCCGTGCCAAACATCTTGCGGGGGATATCGAGAGCCCGCACGTCGAGACCGCCGGTCCCGGTGCGTCCGCTGTTACCCACCCATTTGTTGAAGGCACGTGCTGTTCGCGTGATAGAGTCGAGCAGGATCACACAGTCCTTCCCCGATTCCGCGAGCCGTTTGCCGCGCTCAATGATCAACTGACTGATACGGATGTGACTTTCAACTTCGCGGTCCATTGAGGACGCAATGACCTCACCGTTGACCATCCGTCGCATCTCCGTGACCTCTTCCGGCCGCTCGTCGATGAGCAGCACGATGAGGTGCACTTCGGGATGATTCTTGCTGATCGCGTTGGCGATGTCCTGCAACAGCATCGTCTTGCCTGAACGAGGCGGAGCGACGAGCAGGGCGCGTTGTCCCTTGCCGATGGGCGTCAACAGGTCCATCACCCGCATTGTGATGGGCATTGCCCCAGTCTCGAGCTTGATCTGCTCAAACGGGTTGATGGGAGTGAGATCATCAAAGTTCTTGATCTGCTCGTATTCTTCAGGTGTTCGTCCATCGATGGTTTCGACCTCCTGCAGACGCGGTCCCTGTCCCCGATTTCCGGGTCCAACTTCACCCCGAATGAGGATGCCTTCTCGCAGCTTGTACTTCTCAACGAGAGAACTGGAGACGAACGGATCAATCTCTTGAGCCCCATAATCATTTTCGATCGAGCGGATGAAGCCGTATCCTTTCGGATGCAGCTCGAGAATCCCTTCGATGGTCCCACTCGTTTGAGCTCCTTCGAGGTTGGGAGCCGGAGTGAACTTGGCACCTCGACGCGGCCCTTTGTTCCGCTGCCGATTGCGGCCTCCCTGATTTCGTCCCGAGTCCTGACGGGGTCGGCCACCGGGATTCACGTTGTTGCTGGGGTTTCCATTCCCTGACGAGTTTCGGCGGCGCCTGCGCCGCTTGCGTGGAGACTTTTGCTGATCCCCGTCGCCATCCCCTGAACTGCGATCCTTGGTATCGACGTCGGCGTGAGACGACCCGCTGTCTGAGAACGATCCATCAGGATCAAAACCGAAGTCGTCGTTTTGTGTGTTTTCTGCAGTCATTGTGCCTGCTTGTGAACTCCAGGACATGTAAGAGTGACCGTTCAATTCCATTGTTGATCAAAAAGAGATGACTTCCCCGACTACTCATTGAGGGAAAGTTTTCACCGCCTGTTGACGGGTGATGTTCCCGAGGGAACGACGAATGACTGTGGCAACACAAGTCCCCTGGAGGGAGAGGTGATACCGAAAGTCGGGAAGACGGTGCATTGGCATTTCCTGCCGCACCGGCAAAGAGTTTCAGAGCATCCTCATCAGCTTCATCGTGAGGATTGCTCAGGAGGTCGTCGCGGGTGTTGTCGAACATCCGCTTGGATGCGAGTTCTCCGGATTATCAGACTAAATTTTGGCCTCGCTTCTTCACAGAAGCACAACATTGATCAGGCTCTGGCCATGAACATTATGAAGTCCCCCGAAGTGATCGACATGTCTCACTCAGGAATGGACAGACCGCTGACGGTGTTCCTGCCGGGAACGGTGAATCAAACACCATCCAACCGACCAATCACGGTCAGTTGTTCCCGTACTGTGCCAGGACACCGGCACCGTTGAACGCTGGTTGAGTAGCCGACTTACCCAGGAAGACCCAACAAATGAGTCCACATCGAGTGCATTCCCCTTGATTGATACGTCGATCAATCAAAAGAATTTCAGCCGAATACTGAGACAAACTCCGCTATCCCGGAGACCTCGGACAATTGTGAGAGAATGAGGCCGTTGAAGTTGGAAAGCGGCACAGTGGCTCACAGCTGGATTTATCTTAGCTCGTTGTGCAGCCGTGTCAATCGTAGTCAGTCCAGATATCGGGTTTCTCAGTCAAATAAGCCAACATTGCCAGTTGGCACCCAGCAGGAAAATCTCAGTTTGCTCGATCTCAGCCGGATTCTTTCACCAAACGCTTCAGTTCCGGTGTAATCCGAAGCATGCCCTCCTCAACACTGACGAGAGGGGTGTACCCAAAGTCTCGCTGAGCTTTCTGAATGCTGTAGGAGTGTGATTCACTCAACTGAGAGGCCACGAATCGGGTCATCGGCGGCTCCCCACGCAGGCGCCCCAGCTGATAAACCGTCTCCAGGAGATGCCCAATCCGCCGTGCGGCCTTTGCCGATATCCTGCGAGTGATCGGAGGAAGACCTGCAAGGCTTAACAAATCATTAATCCAGGCCCATAACCGAACCGCCTCCGGTTCGTTGATAAAATACGCCTGCCCAGCGACGGGCGAAGCGGCAGCCAATGCGTCGCTAGCCTTCAGGTGAGCCGCTGCCACGTTCTCGACGTACGCCATCGAAATGACATTCTCACCATCCCCCACCTGCCTCAGTCGCCCACTCAGGGCTCGTTGAATCAGCCGGGGAATCAGATGATTATCACGAGGCCCCCAAATCAGGTGGGGACGGAGCGAGACAGTCAGCAGCCCAGACGTGTCGTTCGCTTCGAGCACGGCTTGCTCCGCCAGTGCCTTCGTGTGCGGATAGTGGCAGAGATACGTCTCAGGGTAGGGCAGCGACTCGTTCGCATCGACATGCGGTCGACCGTCGTAAACGACGCTGGGAGAACTCGTGTAAACAAGACGCTGAACTCTTCGCTCCAGACAGGCGTCGATCACATGTTGAGTTCCCAGCGTGTTGATCTCGTAAAAATGCTTCCAAGGCCCCCAGACGCCCGGGACCGCAGCCGCATGAAAGACCGTTTCAACATCGCGACACGCATGCGAGACTGCCGCCTTATCGCGAAGATCGCCTCGGACGGTCTCCACTCCAAGTTCGTCGAGCCGGTTGTACGACCCGCGACAGAAAACACGGACAGAATCGCCCCGCTCAACAAGCTGTTCAACAATGTACAGCCCGAGAAACCCGCCCCCGCCGGTGACCAATGCCTTCACAGATGCACTTTCTCCGAGGTCACTTTCGCTTGGGGCGATGGACATGCGTGGCCTGTCCGTAGGCGGCCTCCGCTGCTTCCATGATCGTCTCGGAGAGGGTCGGGTGTGCGTGAATCGATTCCGCCAGATCGCGGGCGACGGCAGCCGTTTCGACGGCGATCACCCCTTCCGCGATCATCTCACCCGCACCCGGACCGACGATCCCCACACCAAGGACCCGTTCGGTCTGCGGGTCGAAGATCAGCTTGGTGAGTCCTTCCGTCCGCCCCAAGGTCTGAGCACGACCCGATGCGGCCCAGGGGAACCGGACGACATTGACCTCGCGACCGGCAGCCTTGGCTTCCGACTCCGTCAGCCCGCACCACGCCAACTCCGGATCGGTGAACACGACAGCCGGGATTGCAACGTTATCGAACTCGGCCGGTTCACCCAGCAGAACCTCAACCGCAACCTTGGCCTCACGCGTCGCCTTGTGAGCCAGCATCGGTTCGCCAGCCACATCGCCGATCGCCATCAGATGCGGGTCAGCTGTTTGCTGCTTGCTGTCCACTTCGACAAATCCGCGGTCCGTGACCACAGCCTTGGTGTTCTCCAGGCCGATTCCCTTCCCGTTCGGCAGTCGGCCGACCGAGACCAGCACGCGATCGAACGTCTGCGGAGTCTCGACCCCTTCCCCCTCCAGGTCGGCCACAATTCCCTCATCCGTTGCCTTGAGACCAAGGACTTTCGTGTTCGTGTGAATCGCTGCAAACTGTGCATCGAGACGCTTCTTGAGCGGGTTGACGAGGTCCCGGTCTGCCCCTGCGAGAATGTGAGGCAGCATCTCAACCACGGTCACCTTCGATCCCAGGGCTGCGTAGACACAACTCATCTCCAGGCCGATGTATCCCCCGCCAATCACGAGCAGTCGACCGGGAACGTCTGGTAAATTCAGGGCTCCCGTCGAGTCCATCACTCGATCATCGCCGATGTTGAAGATTCCCGGCATTGTCGGCCGCGACCCGACCGCGATGATGCAATGTTCAAAGGAAAGCGAACTGGTGGAGCCATCCGGATGAGTGAGTTCCAGGGACGTCGAACTCTCGAACTCTCCGCGTGCTTGCACGAGCGTGACTCCCCGGGCTTTGCAGAGCTGACGAATTCCACCCGTCAACTGCGAGACGACGCTCCCCTTGAAGTTGCGGAGTTTGTCGAGGTCAATCTCAGGTTCGCTGAAAGTCACGCCCCATTCGGACGACTCTCGCGTCTCATTGATCAGCTTGGCAACGTGCAACAGCGCCTTCGACGGAATGCAGCCACGGTTGAGACAGACCCCGCCCGGTTGCGGGTCCTGATCAATCAGGACAACATTCATGCCATGATCAGCCGCTTCAAATGCAGCCGGATACCCCCCCGGTCCGCCCCCCAGAACAACCAGTTGTGCTTGTGATGGAATCGTGTCAGCCATGTTTCATCATTCAACAAGTCATCGATCAGTGAGCACGCAAGTTGGCAAAGTGTCCGCAAGATGTCAAACAGTCAGCCTGACAAGTCACGGCAGTCATCATCTTCGGCTCAGGGAGTTGACGTTGTTGCACTGGAAGTCCTGTTTATCAACAACGACAGAATCACCTGAGCGTAGACCGTGTGACCGAAGTCGTTGGGATGATTGACCCCGTTGCCGGTCAGGTCGTAGAAGCTTTTGTGTTTGAGCAACTCTTCCCAGATCTCTGTCAGGTCGGCCAGCACGACTCCCTCTCCACACAATTCACGGAGTTTCTCCCGAGAAAGGGGGAACTGCTCCATAGGCATGCCCCATTCGGCGTTGCCCAGCATGGTGGAAACCAGAACGAACTCTGTGTTCGGAGACAACTCACGAATGGCGTCGATGATGCCGCGAACATTCTGCTGATACACGTCCGCATCCCGACCGAACACATCGTTCATGCCAAAGGCGATGATCACCAGATCGGGTCGCTTTTCACCGACGCGGTCTTCGATCACCTGTTTCAGCCCGCGAGCCGCATTCCATCCACCGACTGCATGATTGGTGAACGTCACTTCACTACCGAAGTGTTTCTGGAGTGACAACGCCACCAGCTCACCGTAGGCCGGGCAGCCGGGCTCCGCACCAGTGAACTTCGAGGCATTGTAACCCGCCGAGATGCTGTCGCCACAGAGGACGATGCTGACCGGTTCCTGAGCGCGCAGCTTCTGCATCAGGTGCGGGAGTTGGTCTCCCGCAAACCTTGGGACCGGCCCCTGCCATTGCCCCTCTCGACAGTCATATGTGACTTCCACCTGCAAGTCGTGATAACCGGCCTCGTTATCGAAGAGAATCCCCCGGCTCTGATCCCCCTCCTGCCTGCGAATCTTCGGCAGATCCGATGTCATCAGCGGATACAACTGCTCCTGCGTTGTGAACGGAATGCGGCTCCCCTTTGGAAGGATGAGCGAGTTTGTTGACCTGTCATACTCGTAGTCCCGATCGACCTCATACGTCGTCTGTCCCGTTGCACTCGCGACTGAGAGGATCGCCTCCGGCTCGAACAGCATCTGAGCCGATGGGCGCGAGCCGGAGGCCGGCTCGATGAAGAACAATGGCTCCGTTATGTGGGTTGACGTCCAGAATGGTCTGAGCGCTGCGTCCACGAACCGGTCAGTCGGCAACTCGCTCGGCAGTTCGACCTGCGATGTCGATGAGAGATACGCAAACAGATCACGGATTTGTTCTGATGTGAACTGCTTCAACAGCCCGTCCGGCATCAGCGATGTCTCCTGAGCCACGATCTCTTCGATGCCGTCTCTGCTGAGGGATAATCGGTCTTTCTGAGTCTGGACGGTCACCACACGATCGGATGACTCAACGATGACGCCCGTGATAATCCGTCCATCTTTCAGGGCAATCGCGGAGACCTGAAACCCCTTGCTGACGGCCGCGCTGGGGTCCACGATGTTTTCCAGCAGGTAGTTGAGGTTGTGCCGATTCGCCCCCGTGAGGTCGGGGCCGATGCGTCCTCCCTTGCCATATAGCACGTGACAGGTGCTGCACGTCTTTTCAAACAAGACTCGTCCCTGGGACAAATCTGCCGATGCGAGTTGCTCCACATCGAGTTGCGATCGCAGGTCGGCCATCATCTGCTGTTTCTCTGCGGAGGTTTCTCGCACGGTTCCCCACAAGCGGTCCAACTCCTGATCGAGGGCAGGGTCCTGAAAACTCCGCATCTGCCTCGCGTGATAGGCCGAGATGTCCGACACATTGATCCGCCCATCAGCGACCGCCACCAGCAGGGCCGAGGCATAACTGGGACGTGACGTGAGTGTGTTGATGGAATCGGACTGCCCTTCCGGGTCAAGTCGTCCGTAGCGGTCGAGGATGAGTCGCGGGACGTCCGGGTCGTCGAATGCTGCGAAACCCAGAATCGTTTCATTCACGATCGCTGCATCGTTGAACAACTGCTTGAGCAGAGGGAGTGCTTCGGGCACACGCTCATTCACGAGGGACCGCAAAGCACTCCGTCGTGATGCGGCATCTGCAGTCGTGTCGACAACGATCTCCTGCAAGGCATCGAGAGCTCGACCGTCTCCAAACACAACGCCTAACTTCTGTGCTTCACTTCGCACCTCATCGGAGGGTGACATCAGCACAATCTCGGCGGCACGCGACCAGGACGGCAGCATCGGAGCCTGCCTCCAGCCGCGTAAGGCCTCGTTCATGCCCCGCAGCAGATCAAGTTGAAAGTCCGAGTCATTTCGAGTGCCGATCATCGTGATCAACCGATCGACCGGCTCCGGCTGTGAGTCAAGCTCAGCGGTCAGGCGGCGCACAATGTGCCGGCGAATGAGTGGGATTTGACTCTGTTCGACGAGTGCAACTGCTGCTTCTGGATTAAGCGGAACGGCACCCTCGATGCCGTACCAGATCATCAAAGGCAACTGCCGATCGGAAGCATCTTCCGCGTGGCGTGCGAGCGACGTTGCAATTTTCCAGCGGTCCTGAGGCTGGAGCCGTTGCAGGGCCGCTGCCAGATACAGACGGACGAGACCGGAAGATTCAGTGCTCGCCATGTTCTCCAGTTGAACGACCGTGTCGGGACGGACGTTGCCATTCTCGGTCAGAAACCGGACAGCCCACAGGCGGACATGTTCACTTGGGTGAGAAATCTGCTGATGCAGCCATTCCGCATCTGTCGCTCCAATGCTGTTCAGGCACCACATTGCCCGCAACTGGAGAATCTCGTCAGTCTCGCTGGTAAACATGGTCAGCAACTGCTCACTTGCGCCGGACAGATCGTCCCCCGCTGCCGCTCGCTCCTGCAAGAGTCGACGTGCGGTTCGCGCCTGCCAGACGTTCGGGTGTCGCAGAAGTTCGACCATTTCCGCATTCGTCATTCGCGAAAGATCGAGAGCCGTGGGCACAGATGGCTTCCCATACGTGACCTTGTAGATGCGTCCTGAGGTACGATGGACGCCATCGTTTTCATGACACTCGCCAATATCCGACCAGTCGACGACGTACACTCCCCCGTCCGGTCCGGAGATCAAGTCGAGCCCGCGGAACCATTCGTTGTTAGCGAACAGAAAGTCCTCTGCGTGCTTCGACGTGTAGCCTGCACCGTCTCGCTCCAGTGTGTCGTGGTTGATCCGCAGGCCGTGGAGGTTGATCGTGTACATGTGGTCGCGATACGACTCAGGCCAGTTGTCACCCTGGTAGATCATCAACCCGCTGTGAGCGTGTCCGCCGCCCGCTTGCGACGTCGTGTCGCTCACACCGTGGCGAATATCGCTCCACTTCTCACCCGTGTCCCAGTGGAAGTGGTCCGCACACTGCTCGATGTATTGGTAGAGGTGCGGATTGAAATCGGCTCCATACATGCGGCGGTAGTGAGCACCTGGGATCAGATGCCACAAGTGGCCGATGACCGTGTTGATGAAGAACATCTGGCCATGCTTGTCGTAGTCGAAGCCCCAGGAATTGGTCGTTCCCTGCCCGACAACCTCGAACACTTCACGAGTTGGGTGATATCGCCAGACACAGCAGTTGAGCTCGGTTCGCTGCGAGGGAGTTGACCCCGGCTTTCCGACGAACGAGTTCGCCAGGATGCCATGCCGTCCGTACAGCCATCCGTCCGGTCCCCACTTCAAACCGTTGACAATGTTGTGTCGGACCGCACCGCCATTCCAGCCATCAAGGACGACGACCGGCGGGCCGTCTGGCACGTCATCATGATCCCGGTCCGGAATGAAAAGCAGCTGCGGAGCCGCCAGCACCCAGACTCCGCCGAAGCCAACTTCGACGCTTGTGAGCCGCTTGGCCGAGTCCCAGAAGACTTTCCGTTTGTCAGAGCGCCCATCGTGATCCGTGTCTTCGAGAATCACGACCCGGTCGTTGTACTGCGTGTCGAAGTTGACAGCTGCCTCTGCGTAGGTGTAGTTCTCCGCAACCCAAACTCGGCCTCGCTCATCGATCGTCATCGAGATGGGCTGCTGCACATCCGGCTCACCCGCAAAGAGCGTGACCTCGAACCCGTCCGACACAGTGATCAGGGCAGTCGCTTCTTCCGCTGAAAGCGGCGTCCCCGCTTGCGTGTTCGCCAGTGCTCCAGCATCGTCAGCGGCCAACGGCTGGCCGATCAGACACGAAACACACAGCAGGATGACACAGTAAGAACAGAGGAAACTTCGCTGCAAGTTCATTGGCACACTTTCAATCAACTGAACCGTCACATGATTTCCTTGAGCAGTCTTCCGAGTTACTCAGCTCCGTTCGCGCGGCCCTCGTTTCGCCACCAGCGGAACTCGTTGCTGCCTCGTTCGGCACAGGCGGCGATGTCGGGTCTGCCGTCGCCATCGAGATCAGCGATGATGACTTGATTGGCACTCCGCCAATCGGCATTCAACACGTGTCGTGTCCAGTTCCCCTTTGGATCACCGTGATTCTCGAACCATGCGACACGGCCCGGGTTTCGCCAGGAAGTCCCCGCCACGTCCACGTCGCCGTCACCATCGAGGTCGGCTGCAATCGCCTCAAATGCATCGTCAAACCCTGAGGTGATGACGTGTCTGGCCCAACCATCCTGAGTGGGTGAGTCGTTTTCGTACCAGACGATCTGATTCTCATCGCTCGAATGCGACGCCTTGGGATCGTTGTCGTCAGGTTTGAAGTAGAACCCCAGAGCCATCACGACGTCGATGTCCCCGTCGCCGTCCATATCAACCGGATTTCCGTGAGCCGGACAAACCGACTCGTCGTCAATCATGTGTCTCGACCAGGAAATGCTGCCGTCAGCGAGACGGTTTTCATACCACACCACATCTCCGCTTTGCCGGATCGTTCCGAGGAGATCCGCATCGCCGTCGCCGTCGAAGTCGGCTGCACGGATGGTCCGCGTCTCCGGGACATCCGCCTCGATCATGTGCTTCTGCCATTCTCCGTCACCGGGACTGCCATCATTCTCGAACCAGGCGAACTGATTGCCGAGCACCCAACTGGAGGCCGCAACATCCAGATCGCCGTCTTGATCGAAGTCCGCGAGTGCGACATCGTACGCACCAGGAAGCTCCGTCGTGACGACGTGCCGCTGCCACAAAACGTCGTCCATTGGGCTGCCGTCGTTCTCGAACCAGAGCAGGTGCCCCCGCAGGTTCTTCACGATGACCACATCGAGATCCCCGTCACCGTCAACATCCCCAACGAGATGTCGCTCCAACCGTTCGGGGTCATCCTGCTGGATAATGTGACGCTGAAAACTCCCTTGCCCGTCGTTCTCAAACAGATAGAGCCTGTTGTGCGGCGTGTAATCGGCACTCGTGAGATCGAGATCCCCGTCAGCATCGATATCCGCTGCCGCAATGCCATAGGCGTAGGCATAGTTGTCCGCGATCAGACGTTCCGAAAACCGCAGAGATGGAGAACGGTCGTCCCCCTCTGCCACGTTGAGCAGCGTGACGACCATCGAAAGCCCACTGAGCAGACGAATCAATCTCAACTTCCGAATCATGAGGAACCCGCCTGACGACTGATCTCTGAAAAGACGACGGTACTCGAGCGATACCGCAACGTTTGGAATGCATGTTTATCGCTAGGACGAGCGGCGCGACCTTGAGGTTAGCTAAAAGAGACAGCTCCATATTGAGACCGGCGCAGGCCATCATCGGGAACAAATCCCGTTGATGGCCGTCCGCGACTTGTCACGCACTTGCCGTTCTACTGGGCGAGAGCTTCCTCAATGTCCGCAACAACTTCAGTCGTATCCGGGCTGATCTTCGTCCGGTATCGGGCCAAGACCTTTCCGTCTTTAGAGACCAGGAACTTCTCGAAGTTCCACTTGATAGGGCCCGTGTCTTCAAGGCCGGTCGCGTCGGAAGTGAGGAACTTGTAGAGAGCCGCAGCATCGTCTCCGTTCACGTCAATCTTCGAGAACATGTCGAACTCAACGCCGTAATTTTCTGTGCAGAATGTGGAAATCTCAACAGCAGTGCCAGGTTCCTGCTTGCCAAACTGGTTGCAAGGGAAACCGACGACCGCCAGTCCCTGATCTGCATACTTGGCGTGTAGTTCCTGAAGCGGTGCATACTGAGGCGTCGCTCCGCACTCGCTGGCCGTGTTGACGATCAGCAGCACTTTACCTTCATACTTGGACAGATCGACGTCGCCTCCGGCGAGTGACTTCATCGTGAGACTGTAAATGGGATGATCAGCAGCATTCGCGGATGCACACATGAAGACTCCAACAGCGAGGGCGGACAGAAACAATCGAGACATGGGATTCCTCAGATTCTCAACGGAACATTCAAAACCTGACCGGCCCACATCGGTGGAATCCGGCCCTGGTGCCAACCGAATCGCACGTTCATGCTACCCCATGCCACCGGGACTCTCTAGCGAGTCGAATACAGACTCCGACGACTGTGAACCGAAACTTGGTAATGTTATCAGCCCTCTGGCAGAGTCCCGGAGTACGTAAATCCACTCAAGAGAGACGGCCTTTTCCCGCTCTGCTTCAAGCCTCCCTTGAGGTGAACATTCGAGTTGGGTGACGACACGAGTCTTATTCGGTAACACAGAGAGACCACGTCAACTTCACAGATCACATCCGACATGGCAGAGGTCACTATGTACGTCACTCAAATTCCCTTGGCTCCTCATGCAGGCTGCGATGAACGGGCGGTTCCAGTGCTGCTGAACTGCGAAAATCGAGCTACCAGTCCGGAGTCAATCCAAGCGTGGATTCGAGAGTGTCGAGCCGAAATCGAGCAGCATCTGCGTGGCGCAGGAGCAATCTTGTTTCGAGGATTCGGCCTCAAGACCCCTGAAGACTTCGATCAGTTTGTGTCCGCATTTGGCGAGGACAACTTTCCCTACGAGCAATCCTTCTCGAATGCAGTCAGGTTGGTCCGCACCGAACGTGTGTTTTCTGCGAATGAGGCTCCTGCAGATGTCAAAATTTTTCTGCACCATGAGATGGCGCAAACGCCGATCTTTCCTCAGAAGCTGTTCTTCTTCTGTGAGATGGCCGCCGCCGAGGGAGGTGCGACCCCGCTCTGCCGTTCGGACTTGCTTCTGGAACGGCTGGCCCAGTCGACACCGCAGTTTATCGCTGACTGCGAGAAGAAAGGGCTCAAATACACGAATGTCATGCCCGGCGGGGATGATGCCTCGTCCGGCATGGGGCGAAGCTGGCGAAAGACCTTGCAGGCGGAGGGTCGCGAGGCGGCCGAAACACGACTTCGAGACTTCGGTTACTCTTGGGAATGGCTGGACGATGACTGCCTGCGTGCGACGACCCCCGTGCTGCCCGCAATCCGTGAAATCAGCCCGGGACGTCGTTCGTTCTTCAACCAGCTCATTGCAGCGTCAAGCGGCTGGAAAGATAAGCGAAACGATCCCTCTCGAGCGATCACGTATGGAGATGGACAGCCGCTGGACCATGAAGCGGTACTGATGGCATCCGAACTCGCCCGAGAATTCACGTTCGAAGTCAACTGGCAACCGGGTGATGTGGCGTTGGTTGACAATTGCATCTCCATGCATGCCCGGCAGCCCTTTACGGGCACCCGCAAAATCTGGGCTTCTCTAGTTAATGCTGAGCACCAAAAGTTTTCCGAAACATCACAATGAGGAAGAATGTAAAGTCTTGTCTGGACAAAAACGTACGCTCACGAGTCGGAAAACCACTTTTCCCGAACTCTCAGATGTTGAGCGTAGAAGGCCTTTCCCGTTTTCAGAGAAGTGATCAACAATTCTTGGATTCGCGACGTCTGAGCTTCGAAATGACCGTTCGAGTCAAGTCATCCTGCCCAGATCAAAAAATCCTCGCTGATCCAGAAATTTCTTGCATCATGCTTGACTCGAACATTGAATTTAGTACGCTAACAGAACAAATCTGCGTGATTTCTCATTCGCAATCGACAAATTATCCACCCGGTTTCGTACTTCGTCTCAAAAACTTTGTTTGCGAAACTTCAATTGCGGGTTTTTGAGGTTCGCATTTTACAAGTTCGTGTACGTTTTTGGCTGTGTTGGCCTCATCCGTACGTTTCGTGTTCTTTTCCTTGAAAGGAAGCCTGTATGTTTAGAACCCCTTCAGTGAAGTGCCGTAGCCGGCAGCGAGCGTTCACGCTGATTGAACTGCTCGTCGTGATTGCGATTATCGCAATCCTGATCGCGCTGCTTCTGCCAGCCGTTCAGCAGGCTCGTGAAGCCGCCCGTCGTACGCAGTGCCGTAACAACCTGAAGCAAATCGGCCTCGCGTTCCACAACTACCACGACGTTTACCTCCGCTTCCCATCCGCCTTCTCAGGCGTTTCGGGCGACAATCTCTTCGGGATCGGTGAGGGTGGTGGTCCATTTGAAGACGCGACTGCGGACAGCAACATTCACACTTGGACGGAACGTATTCTTCCGTACCTTGATCAGGCCAACGTTTACAACGGAATCGATTTCTCCAGCTGCATCGGTGCTGGTGATACCGGCCTGTCAAC
>JAGQQG010000094.1 GCA_020426325.1 Planctomycetaceae bacterium
TCTTGCCTTTGTCGATCGTAGTCGATTCAACTTAGGACCCTAAAAAACAAGACCGATCGGCAAACGAATTTCCGGACGCCCTCTGCCCGCAACTTGGGACGACGGAGTCGTCAAGAGGTGACAGGTTCAACTGGTGTCACACTTACAACCTCTTACGGCTGCGCCGCCCCGGTTGACAAGCAACCGTGGCCACCCGTCCCCCTTGCAGGTTGCCTCGTCTGGCGGGTGGCCGGGGTTGGACCGCAGGGAGCCCAAAGTCACCGCCCCGGTCGAGCATTGGGACGCGGTCATCACCCTCGCCACTTCCCAACCGGCCAAGTGGGGTCGTCTGCAGCAGTGAATGCGTCGCTTGATTCCCCGGGGCTTCCTTCCCGTTGGTCAGTCCAGCCCCGGCCACGCATGCTCTCTGGGGCAGCTGTGTTGATGCTGTGTTGATGAAGTGACGGGTGGCATCTCTCGGATTGCAAGTATTCGAATTCGCCTATCAGTTCTGTGTCGTATGGTGTATACTGCAATGTATCCATGTTCGGGTACAGAGGTGTTCATCATGCCCAGTGAAACAGTACGCATCAATCCGCAGACGCACACGCAGCTCAAGGAGCTTTCCGAGCAGTCCGGCGAGCCGATGACGGTGTTGGTCGCGGACGCGATCGACCTGTTGTTTCGGCAGCGGTTTCTGCAGCAGTGCAATCAGGCCTACGAACGGCTGAAGGCCGATCCGAAGGCGTGGAAGGCCGAGTTGGAGGAACGAGCCGCCTGGGATGAAGCTCTGACGGATGGAATCCAGGAGTAACGATGACACTTCCCGCACGAGGCGAGATTTGGCAGGCGGTCCTCAACCCCACTCGCGGTCGCGAGCAACGTGGGCGTCGACCGGTCCTCGTCGTTTCGACCGACCTGTTCAGTCAGGGGCCTGCCGAGTTAGTGGTTGTCCTGCCGGTCACCAGCAAGGACAAAGGCATCCCATGGCACGTGGAAATCGATCCGCCGGAGGGTGGCCTGAAAACAACCAGCCACGTCATGTGCGAGGCGATCCGTTCCATCTCGCGTGACCGACTCGTCAAACGCTGGGGAGTTGTCTCCGACGAAACAATGGCAGAGATCGAGCAACGTCTGCAAATGCTCCTGCAGTTGTAACGCCGATGGCCGGGGCCGGACCGCAGTGCCGTAAAGTGCATGAAACGAAGTGGAATGCACCACTGTATGTCGGTGCATCTTGCGTTGCTGCATGCCCCCTGCTCCATGGCCGCTTGGATATTCCCTCGTCGGCGCGTGGCTTAGGCTGGACCGTAGGAACGCTTTGGACAACTTCGTTGACGCTGTAATCGTGTCCCTTGTTTTCCCATCCGGTGAGGTTCAGTAGACTTCGTCAGTGATTGTGTCGCTCCGTTCACCGGGGCTTCCTTCCCGTTGGTCAGTCCAGCCCCGGCCACACTGCTGTTATGAAAGTCTGCATCGTGGGAGCGTCGGGGAAGCTGGGGCAGTACATGGTGCAGCATGCGCTCGAGCGGGGGGATGAAGTTGTCGGAGTCTGCCGTGAGCAAAGTGTGGGGAAGCTGGAGCGGTTCAAGGATCGCATCTCGATTGTGCCGGGGCGGACGAATGACCGGGAGGTGATCCGACGGGCCGTCGCGGGGTGCGAGGGAGTGTTGACGGTCCTCGTCCCGTGGGGAGTCCAGCAGTACGCCTCGGGGACTGCTCAGGCGGTTCTCGATTTTGCCGAGCCGGGAGCACGTCTGGTGTTCTCCTGTGGCTGGCACATCACCAAAGACGGCAAGGATGTCTACTCCCGGAAATTCCTGTGGGCCGTGGCAGCGTTCGGCTGGCTCGCGCGTGCCTTGCGGCTGGTGGACATCGATGACCAGGTCGCTGCGTGCAAGCGGATCTTCGCCAGTGACACGAGGTGGACCGTCGTCCGCGGCAGCGATCTCGAAGAGGGACCCAGCCAGGGGTTGCCGGTCTGGAGCCAGCATGTGGGGGATGACATCCTCCGCAGCAATCGCACCCGACGGATTGATTTCGCGCTGTTCATGGTCGAAGCTCTCACGAACGACGGCCTGATTCACGAGGCCCCTGCCATTGTGGGCTGTCAAACAGCCTCAGCATTGGCGCATCACGCATCATCGTGCGAACATTGACCACGACCTGTGTTTGATGCTTCACAGGCGGGATTGAATCATCGCACTTTGTCGCACCAGCTGCACCGCATGATCAGTCCTGCGTCACTGGGGCATGAAGGAGACGGCTGAATGGCGGATGACAAAAAAACTGCGACCGAGGACGCGAGTCAGAAGACGTCCCCGAAGAAAAGCCGCAAGGGGCTCTGGGCGAGCATTATTCTCATTGCCCATGTTCTAGGGGTCTATTCGTCTTTCGATGCCCTGATGGGAACGCGGACGTCGCAGGGGGCCATTGCGTGGATTGTGTCGCTGAACACGTTTCCGCTGCTGGCTGTCCCGGCGTATTGGGTGTTTGGACGTGACCGGTTTCAGGGATATGTGATCGCGCGGGCGGAGTTGGATGAACTCTCTCAGCGAGAGGCGGACAATCTTCGTGCTTTGGTGCAGCCTTATGTTCGGGAAGTCAAACAGGCCGGCAGTGGTGGATTGGCCGGACAACGACTGGCTGAGATGCCCTACCTTGGTGAGAACTCTGTCGAACTTCTGATTGACGGTGATGAAACCTTTGAAAGCATTCTCGCCGGCATCGATAGGGCCGAGCAATACATCCTGATTCAGTACTACATCGTTCGGGACGATGAACTGGGGCGAGCGGTGAAGGATCATTTGATCGCGAAGGCCGCAGAGGGAGTTGCGATCTATTTCCTGTACGACGAGATCGGCACGCGAGGGTTGGACGAATACTGGAAGGAACTGAAGGATGCCGGAGTGAACGTGTCCGCGTTCCAGAGTACCCGGGGATTGACGAATCGCTTTCAGCTGAACTTCCGCAATCATCGCAAGATTGTGGTTGTCGATGGAAAGTCCGGTTGGGTCGGGGGGCTGAACGTCGGCGATGAGTACATGGGGCGTGATCCGAAGTTTCCCAACTGGCGGGACACGCACATGACGCTGACCGGTCCTGCTGTGCTGGAGTTGCAGTTGTCGTTCTTCGAAGACTGGCGCTGGGCCACCGATGAAGTGCTGAGTGTGTCCTGGAATCCGGTTGCCGCTGAGGAAGGAGATGCGACCGTCCTGATTCTGCCTACCGGGCCTGCGGATCGACTGGAGACCTGCAGCCTGATGTATCAGCAGGCCATCCATTCGGCGACAGAACGAATCTGGATTGCGAGTCCGTATTTTGTCCCCGACAGTGCTGTGATCTCCGCGTTGCATCTGGCTGCTCTGCGTGGGGTCGATGTGAGAATCATCATCCCGGAGATCTCCGATAACTTTCTCGTGTACTATTCAGCCTACGCATTCGTGGGCGATCTGCTGGAGTCGGACATCAAAATCTACCGCTATCAGCCGGGCTTCATGCATCAGAAAGTGTTTCTGGTGGATGATCTGCTGGCAGGCGTCGGAACGGCCAACTTCGACAATCGTTCGTTCCGCCTCAACTTTGAAGTGACCGCACTGGTCAGCGACGAGCAGTTTGTGTCAGATGTGGAGACGATGTTCGAAACGGATTTTGAGAACTCCGAGCTGATGTCGGTCGAGAGCGTTGAGACCAAGCCGTTGTGGTTCAATGCCATTTCACGCCTGTCATATCTGACGGCACCGATCCAGTGATGATGACGCCTCGTGGAACGATCAGGCGCCGGATCGTTCTTTCTCAGTTGTGAGTGGTGTGACACGGGGCTCTGATCGATGGAGCAGCAATGCGCCGAAGATCAACAGTTCCATGCAACGGAGAAAGATCCAGCAGTTCGTGTGTCGCCCGCCAGCTGGCAGCGGACCCCAGGGGAAACCGAAGGCTACGAAGTTGAGAGAAAAGTAAGTGACAGTGCTCAGGATTAAGCCGTAACGCGCGAAGGTGCATCCGCTCTGCCCCTCACGGCCGCGACGTTCAAACCAGTAGGCAGCCAATGTCATGATGCCCATTGGCAGAACGAAGCGGAGAAACGTGTCCGTCACGTAATACTCTCCAAAGAAATTCCCGTCTTTGCCAGCGAACTTGAGCGTGATTCCAGCGATCGAGAGCGTCACCAGTGGGAGGGCTTGCAGGTAAGGCATGTAGCGACCTCCCACAATACAGACGACCGGCAGCAAGCCCATCGCCAACGGAAGGGCGGCCATGAACTCCATTCCCTTGTACCGAGTCACTCCCCACAGGAACAGCAGCACGGTGTAGACAATGATCAGGACCCATTCCACGACCGGCGGGATCGAGACGCTGTCCTCCGTATCGCCGGGAGCGACCAGCCTGCGGTTCAGCCACAACCCGAATCCGAGCACGAAACCCATCACCAGACCAAACGTTGTTTCCATCATGTTCCACCAGTTCCAGCCCATCAGACTGAAGAACTCTTCGGGGTAGACTCCCGGCATCCAGCCGTGCAGCGTGTGGTCGAACTCGGTCAGCCAGTCCGGAGTCCATGAGTGCTTTGCCTGAAGCGCCTGTCCGAGCGTGAAGCCGAGGCCCCCTCCCAGCACTCCGAAGAACGTCATGTTCCGCGCCAGCTTGTCCTTCTTGATCAGGCTGACGTATGCCAGCAGTCCCAGCAAAGCGGCTAGCAGACCGCCCCAGACTTCCGGTCGCGGATCGAGTCCTTCTTTGTCCGGTTCCCAATACCAGTGGTCCGAAAAGTAAATCGAAGGAAGCGCCCGTTCCCCCGATTCTGTCGATGAGAAGAAGTACCAGGGGACTGCGCGATCCGATCCGGGCACATAAGGCCGATTCAGCAACTGGATGCCGACGATCCCCAGCACCACCAGTGCGACGAACAGGATCAGCATCTCTTTCCAGCCGTATCGCTTCCCTCCCAGCCCGATTCCCAGAAACGTGCCGCCGAAGCCGATCCACAGACCGCCTTTGACGAACAGGCCGACCATGCCCCAGCGATAGGCCTCGAGATTGCCGACTAACTCCGAGTCGTGCGTCAGCCCAACGGTCTGACCATAGGTCATGATGCCGCCCATAGAAATCGCGACGGCCGTCAGTGCAATCGCGCGGGCAGCACGCAGCGACGTCGCCCGGCGGCAGAACAGAAAGACCAGTGCAAACCCGACCAGCGCACCGGGCACCATAGCCCCCCACTCATGACCATACTGTCCGCGAATGCCCCAACCCATCCCGCCAGCCGCAGCCCCCATCAAGGGCGCCGCAAAGAACAGCGTGAGTGCCGAAGAACTGCTTTCATCGAAAGTTGATTCAAGCCTCGCATCACCCATCGCCACTGCCTTTCCCATTATCACAGAAGTCAATCAATGGGGACGACGACCAGTTCGCTAGAGGGGCGAAGTCAGCGTCCCGGACGGATCACGATACCCGATCGAGTCATCGAATTCCCCTGTCACCGTTGACTTTGTGCAGTTTTTTTGAGGCGACGCGATAGCGGGGGGCGACCGATGCTCGCGATCTGAAGCGGCGCAGTCGTGAGAGTTTGCGAGTCTGACGTACCTGGAGCTAAGAGAGCTTTCGCCGACTCCGAAAACCATCAATCCGAGCCACCCGCGAGGTATGCCGGACCAACAGGCTCCCAAATGGCACTATCAAGGAAATCAGAAGTCTTGAGTTGGTGGACTGAGAATGGGTTTGTGCAAGATGTCTAAAGAGGATTGATCGAGTTGCAAATAGCCCGTTAGTGGCCTGCCGTTACGCAATGCATGGTAGCTGACCCAACTGACCGGTTTCCCTTTCGAGTTGGTATGAAATAAATCCGACAATAAGGCCTGCTGAACGACCGAGATTGACGAGGCCTGTCGGGTCCCCAATCCTGTGATGATGTCCCCGACCTGCAATTCAGCACGAGCCAACGACGTTGGATGCGAGTCGTCCTCGATCCTCAGGCCGGTGTGTTGGATTCCACCTGCACTGTCGATCCCATCTGCTGGCACAGGCTCCAGCAGCAAGCCGGTTGATTGCCAGACAACGTAATAGGAAGGATGTTTGGCTTGACGCAGCGTCCGTCTCACCATTTTCTCGTTCAGCCGATTTCCCTGTAAACGCGTGAAGCTCTGGTTATGGCCATAGACGACGAGCAGGCACGGTAACGTATGGATACCGTATTTCTCCACGAGATCATCTTCTTTGTCGACATCAATTTTTGTGACCTCGATCGTTTCTTCGGCAGCAATCCGGTCGATGGTTTCGAGTAACTCCTGTGAAGGTGCAACCCACTTAGCATGAAAGTACATCACCTTGAGATCAGTCTGTTCCGGCAGCTCAGCTGCAACCACATCGGGCTGGTCCTGTTGAGGGACGACCGCATCACCAGCAGGTTGTCGCTTCTCTAACAGCTCGATCAGACGTTTGACATCCGCGTGCAAAGCGCGGATTTCCGTTTGGAGGTCGCCTTCCTCGGCGACAGTCCCTGGCTCGTCTACGAATTTGGGAGGTTGGTCAGAATTGGGAAGCGTCTTCAGACTGTCATCGTTCGTGCCTTGGAGTTCCTCGATGAGGCGTTCATCGATGGCCCCGATCTGGACTTGTTCATCGTCTGCATTGTTTCGCCAGACCAGCGAGAGTTCCCCCTTCCGCTCTGCGAGTTGAATGTATGCTGCCTGTTCAGGTGTGACGAGCAACGAGACGTTTTTGAAGGTATCTCCATTATCACTGTCGCGAGTTGCGAAGATGGTCACATACTCAAGGAGAGGTCTGACCTGCGTTCTGATCAGGTATTTGTCACGTTTTCGGTAGGTGACCACCACATCAACCCGGTCGCCCGGCGCCAACAGATTGCCGTGTGTCTGGGTGTCTTTGGCTTTCACGGAAACAACTCGCATTCCTTTGGGGATCTGTATCGAAGCACTTTGTGGCAGTGCTCCCTCGACAGTCGCGTACATGAGCACGTTGGGATAGAACTCCTTGGCCACATCGGTCACTTGCTCAAGCTCTTCCTGCGATATGACGGTTCCGCGAATCAGGATCGATTCCTTGATTTGATGCAATTCGAGTTTCGCATTGGGGAAGAGTCTTTCCAGATAGGAAAGCAGAAGGCGAGGGTTTTCATCGGCCACCGTGACAGCAAACGCCGTTTCGCTCCCATCTTCCGTGATGATGGTTAACGTTGTCTCACCTATGTGTTGGTGGTGGGGCTCCAGCTTGATTTCATTCGGGGCGAGTGCTCTGACGTGGAGAAGTCCCGTATCGAAGCCTTCAACCGTGCGAATCCGCTTATCAAACCTCAGAGTGACTTCCTGATTTTCTTTGATCTCAATGGGGCTCTGTGCTGTCCCCGCTTTGATCTTGATGACGCGGCTCCCGTGAATTTCGGGCAAGCTGGGGTCAGCGATTGGTTCTTCTGCAAGAGCAGGTTGGCAGATCAGCCAGAGGACAACCGACGTGAACATACTGAAGGAACGAGAGTGGGCATCGTGCATGGTCCTGTCTCCGGGAATGGTGAATCGTGTGGAACTCGAAGTTCATGGCCACAAAAATCATCAAGACGGTCGTCACTCCTGTTGTGGTTGAACGTTCTCCAAAGCATCGAGGCGTTGGCGGATATGAGCAACAAGTGCGGTGATCTCCTCGTC
Source organism: Planctomycetaceae bacterium (assembly GCA_020426325.1). GTDB lineage: Bacteria > Planctomycetota > Planctomycetia > Planctomycetales > Planctomycetaceae > JAHBXU01. Next base: position 7,638 of record JAGQQG010000094.1, read on the forward strand.
CGGCTCCGAGTTAGCGAGAAGGTCGAGAGCGTAGTTAAGGTCGTGACGCAGTGCTGTCAGGTCCGAGCGAATGTCGGAGTTGTCCGTTGATGAACGCTTTGGGGCTGTCGGTGACTCGGCGGCGGGTGTGGGCTGCGGTGTGTCGTCAGGTGTGGCCCCAGTGATCCTGGGACCGGTCCACGTCAGCAGGAGGGTCGCCAGAAGCAGGCCGATTGAGAGCGTGCGACTTCGAGCGGGCGATTGCCAACGATCGGGATGTCTTGAGGTGGTGAGTCGTTCGATCCGGCGGGTCAGCAGGCTGCGCCGGCCGCTGAGGGTCAGAGCTGCGGCGGGGGCCGTGCCGACCAGCTTCCACTCCGCGACCCGGGTCAGGCACTTCGCCAGCGTGACCGGTGAGATCCCGTGGTCGATCGTCCAGTCATCACACAGATGTTCGGACGCTTCTCGCCAGCGGCGGACGGCCAGCCAATTCAGTGGCTGCCAGCCGAAGGCAGAAGTCAGCAGACGTCCGACCCACATCCAGACAACGTCGCCTCGCTCAAGATGAGCCAACTCATGAGTCATTGCGGCCCGCAATTCACGATCGTTCAACTGCTTCTCAAGTCGTGATGGGATGACGATCGTCCAATTCCACAATCCACAGGCAGCCGGCTCATGAATGTCTTCGCCAACCAGCAGTCGGATGCGGGAACGAATGCCGTGGATCTCGCGCAGTTCCTGGAGTGTTGTGAAGGCTGTTCCTGATGTGACCAGGTTCATTCGTCCGATTTGCTTCCGGGTGTGAATGGCCAGAGCGATCACTCGCACGATGCCGAAGCTCACCCACAACAGCACCATCCCCACGATGACCGGGATGTAACGTGGCAACGATCGTGAGAACACAGCGATAGCATTCGGCGTCTCAATGGCGGAGAAAGCGATGTTGCCAGCCGACTCACTCGAAGATTCAACCGGCAGATCGGGAGCGGGTGGGACGAATGGAGACTCCCCAAGGGTGACCATCGGTGGGCGGTCACTTTCTTCGGGAATTGGAACGGATGAGATATCGTCAATCACGGGAAAGGTTGCTGAGACCGCGGGGGAAGCGAAGTGTGGAGTCTCTTTTCCGCTGCGTGACGGAATTGCCGGCAGGGGTATGATTACGTGAGGCTCTTCCTCCGGGGAGATGTCCCCGGCCACCGGAAAGACGTTCAAACTCCAGAAGGAGGGCCGTTCAACAATGATGAAAGTCCCGCAGGTCGTCAGCAGGGGGAGAACCGTTGCCCAGCGCCACAAGCGTTCGCTGATGGTCCAGCTTCGTTTGTAGAGGCGGAGAAGCAGCCAGACCGCTCCCAGCCAAAGCGTGGAGTGCAGCAGGTAGGTGGCAATCAAGACCACAGCAGGGTCTGCGAGAGTCAAGAGATCATTCAGCATCACGCATCTCCTTTTCCTTGGACCGAATCAACTTCTTCAGGGCTGCAAGCTCATCCCGCGTAACGTCGTGACCGTCGAGCAACTGACACATCATTTCTGTCACATCCCCCTGGAACAGGCGATCAACCAGATCGGTCACCATCGAGCGGCTGACATCCTCGCGATGCAAAAGTGGTCGATAGACGTTGACGCGGCCGTCACTGTCGTGGGTCACATATCCCAATGCCTCCATCTTGGACAACATGGTCCCAACGGTTGTGTAAGCCAGCGGACGATGGGGAGCGAGTGTCTCACGGACGTCGCTGACGGTTGCGTGCTCCCGGTCCCAGAGCACCTGCATGATGGCGAGCTGCAGCTCTGCCAGATGTGTCTTGCCTGCCATGTCCTGACTCCTCACGTGTCGAAATGACAATGCCTCCTACTGAGGTAGGAGACAATTCTACTACTCTGGTAGGAGTCGTCAAGTGCAATTCGGGAAGGCCGAGTGAGGGCGACTGCCGTCAGTGAGATCAGAGTCTTTGTCTTGGAGACAAGTTCTCTGGGACATGGGCTCCCGGAAGCAATGGCTGAGGCAAGTTGTCTTCGACAGCTTTCTCGGACTCCCGATTCGAGTATCATCCTGCGATGCAGATCGATGGGGAACACAAATCGACTTCCGGGCTGGCTGAGCAGCGGCCGGTGGATGAGCATGCGAATCTGGTCACGCATGGGTTGGGGTTTCTGCTGAGTCTGGTCGCTTCCGTCGTCCTGATGATGTTGGTGATTCAAAACTTCCAGGCCAGCATTGTCATCGCGTGTGGGGTCTATTGTGCTTCGCTTGTTGGTTTGTATGCCGCATCCATGCTGTCACATCTGTTCTACGACCCGGCCTGGCGACGCTTCTTTCGGACGTTGGACCAGTCGTGTATCTATCTGTTGATCGCGGGCTCTTTCACCCCGTTCTCCGTGGTGTTCCTGTGGCACGACTGGTGGCCTGCCCTGCTCGTTGTGATGTGGGTGTTCGCGCTGTTTGGTGTTCTGTTGGTGCTTCGCATGCGGGACCTCACGCCGATGGCGAAAGTCACATACGGCATCCTGGGGTGGCTGCCGATCATTGCGTTGAAAAGTCTTTACGAGAACGTCCCGTTCGAGCCCTTCGCGTGGATTCTGGTGGGAGGTTTGTTCTACTCGACGGGGTCCGTGTTCCTGCGATACGACAAGCAGGTCCGTTACTTTCACGCTTTGTGGCATACGTTCGTGATCGCCGGGAGCACGGCACACTACATTGCGATCCTGCTGGTGGTGCTGTGAGAACGACCGGTTCCTCACGGCACTGAGCAACGGTAGACTACACATACGGCGAATGATCGCAATGAACGATGCCTGCTGCATCCCGTCTTTCTCGAACCCACTCAACAAGTACTTTCATAATGTCACGACCAATCAATCGACGAGAACTGCTGCGTGGGGCGGTCGGTGCAGCCGGAGTCATGGGGCTTGCGCACTTTGGCACTGCTTATGATGAGAGTCATGTCCCGATGTCCGACTCGCCGAAGATCACAGCTGTGCGGACCTATCGCGTGGAGCATCAGCTCAAGCGGCCATTTGGCGTGTCGGTCTCGGTGCCACTGGACACAACGCGGTCTGCATTGTTCGTCAAGATCGAGACGGATGTCGGGCTGGTCGGCTGGGGCGAGACGTCGCCACTCAACGGAGCACAGGCAACGATTGATGAACAGTTAGGACCCGCGCTGATCGGTCGCAGTCCGCTGGAGTATCGCAAGCTGTGGCGGCAGATGTGGGGAGCAAACTTTGGACATGCCCTCGCAGTCGGTGCACTTGACATGGCTCTCAATGATGTCCGTGGAAAGGCGCTCAATCTTTCTGTCGCGGACTTGTTTGGCGGACGTCTGCGTGACCGAGTCCCGATGTATGCCTCCGCGATGAACTACGTCGAAGGAGAAGAACCGGAAGAGCAGTTTTCGAAAGAGGCGCAGCATCTTGCTGAGCAGGGGTTCAAGGCGATGAAAATGCGGCTTGGCCGATACCCGGTTCGTCGCGAAGCCGAAGTGGCCCGGAAGGTGCGTGAGGTTGTCGGTCCTGACGTCAAACTCATGGCTGATGGCAACGCGGCCTACACGCTGACGAGTGCGTTGGAGATGGGGCAGGTGTTGCACGAACTGGGGTTCGAGTTCTTCGAGGAGCCGTTGCCGCAGTCACCCAAGTATGCAGGATACGAGCAACTGCGACTGAAGCTACCGCTGACTTTGGCGGCGGGGGAAGCGGTCGATTCCCGAGCGAGTGCGAAGGAACTGATCGATCGACGCGCGATGGACATCATCCAGCCGGACGTCAGTCTGTGCGGAGGGATCGGCGAAGCCCTGTTCATCGCTGAACTGGCCGCCCTCTCGGGCATCCGCTGTCTTCCCCACTGCTGGGGCGGTGCGATCGTGATCGCAGCAACCGCTCAGTTGCTGTCTCTGCTGCCCGAGCCGCACTGGGGTTTCCCGACCGACACGCCCATGCTGGAATTCGACATGTCGGAGAATCCCTGGCGTCGAGAGATCGTCACAGAACCGTTTGAGGTCGAGGACGGATTTCTGCGCATGCCGACAGGACCGGGGCTGGGCATCGAGGTGGACGAACGCGTGATCCAGAAATATGCCGTCGGCTGAGGATGCAGGGACGCCTCACTTTGCTCTTCGTGCAATCAGCGATGCCTGATACAAATCCCTCGCTGGTGAGCCGATCCGTCTCTGGAGTTGAGTCCCTCCTCAAGACCGGGCCAAATGTTTTTCGACTTCGCTCAATACGAATTCTACGTCACTTCCGCATTATGCGTGCTGGCGTTGTTCGGCATGGGGACAACCCTGACTAGCAAAGCATTTCTCGGCGTCGCTGAGCGTCCACGGTGTCTGGTCTTGATCCTCGTGTCACAGTTGGTGCTGGGACCAATGGTGGCGGTCGGGTTGAGTGAGTTCCTGTACCTCCCGCCGGGAATCTCCGTCGGCCTGCTGCTGGTGACAGCACTGCCAGGGGGGCTCTTCTCCAACATCTTCTCTCTGTACGCCAAAGCAAGTATCGTCCTGTCGGTCTCTGCGACGGCCGTCTGTACGTTGGCGTCGATGGTGACGACAACCCTCGTACTGGAAACGCTCGGGAGCCACCATTTCCCTGACGACTTCCAAATGCCTGCGGGGCAACTTGTGTTCGACATCAGCGTCAACCTGCTGCTGCCGCTGATCACGGGCATGGCTCTTCGTCGTCACTCTCCGTATCAGGCTTTGACACTCGGACGATGGAGTGTGCGTGTAGCAACGGCCCTGATGGTCTTCTATGTGTTCGGCTCAGCACAGGCAGGAAGAATCAATCTCTCGGCTTATGCATTCCCTACGCATCTCTCGATTGTGCTGCTGGTCGTCATCCAATCGTACGGATGCAATCTCCTCTCCTGGATTTTTCGGCTCTCGGTCGTGGAGCGAGTCACCAGCCAGATTGAGGTGGTCGTCCGCAATGTTCACCTCGGCTTGCTTCTTAATGCGGCCCTGTTTCCGTTTGCTTCAGAAGGGGCAGACCACATTGGTTCCGACGTACTCTTCGTTCTGCTCGATTACGGAGCAGTCTCCATGATTGCCGGCTTCGCGATCGTGGGCGTTCGCCGGTTCGACCTCTACCGTCTCGGCGACCGCCACCCCGGCCCACCTCCGCCCGAGCTTCAGAGTTGGTGAACGACAAGTCGCTCACGATATTTCGGTATGTGATGTCTTCGACTCGCCAGGATTCCAGCGATGATCCTCATTCTCTCGATGTCACGTGTCGGGGCCAAGTTGTTTCGGTTGTGGAGCGGCTGTGCGAAACTCGTAACAGAAGGCGCCTAACAGGTCGCCGTGTTTGCCAGTGTGACACTCGACACACTTTGACATCGCACGGAGAGAACCGACCACGAACAATCGGCTGCCGAACTGATGTGTAACAAGGTCCTCCCCTTTACGCAGACGATCAATGGCTTCTCTCTCAAATGGGGTTGCCGGTCGGGTGGGAGCCGATTTGAGTTCATCCATGCGCGGCAGATGCTCGGACTCATACACGCGCGGCTGGGGTGATTTCAGGAGGCTGACCAATTCGACACGAGCGAGCTTCCAGTTTGCCATAGATTGACTCACACTGGGCACCTCGCTGAAACCATGCGCCTGGAAACCTGCAACTTGTCCCTGTGAGTTCCGATACCCGAATCCTTCCGGATTGACGAAATCGACCATGCTGTTGACGTGCAGTTGCTGGAGCAGTTCTTCGCTGGGCGTTTCGCGATCCGCCACCGCCGCAGGCATGTCGGCATCGTCAGCAACGTAAGGCGGTTCCTCGACTTCTGGTTGCTCGATCGGCTCTGGTTCATTCCGTTCCAGGAGGTGTCGTTCCCACCCCCCCCATCCGCGTCACACCGAAACCGGGACTGTTGATGAACTGCTGAACCGTGTTTTCATGCAACCGTTGAATCGCTCCCGCCCTGCGCTCACCCCAACGAAGATCATCCGCGAAGTCGTCCTCTTGCGCCTCCAGCCGTTTAAGAGTCTCATTCGACAGATCCGAGGCACGTGTGGACGTCAACTCTTCCACCGGCGCTGTTTCTAAAGGTTTTAGTCTCTGCTCCAATGACTCGAATGCCAGTCGATCACGGCGTTCGATCGTGTCCTGGAATGCGTTCCAAGCAAAGCCGAACGTCAGCAACAACACAGCAAGCGTGAGACGGACAGCCCAGCGTTTGAACTTCGCAGGCTCGAGATTCACTGACATCGCGACGATCGTCAGCACGGCCAGCGCGATGGTCAACCAGAACAAGGGGACCGACACCATCATCAGAAAGAACGGCGGCCCGAGACAGAACACGATCTGTAACAGGAGCGCCCCGCCATAGTTCCGCGCCCGACCGAACAGCAGTGTGATCCCCAGCAAAATCCCGCACAGTGCCCATCCGATAATCATCATGGCTTATGCCTTTCGCATCGAGACTACACTTCCTACGCACATGTCAGCCGGTTCGTTGGAGAACGATAGTCTCTTTCGCATGAGTCACGTTCCAAAATCATCGTCGCATCTAACCTGACGCGTGTAATGCGCTTGACGATCGTGGGCTTTCGCAAGGGTCGACCTTTCCCGTGTCGACGACCCTCACCCTCACTCTAGCCGGAATTCGTGATGTTTCCGCGAATCAAGATGTCCTGGGTTGAGACGTGCCCGATCCCATCAGGACTGCGACCCAGCGTGTCTCCTCGCTGTTCTCCAAGGCGATCTTGACCGTCATGGTCAGTGGCACAGAGATCACCATGCCAACGGGACCCAGCACCCAGCCCCAGAAGACCAGTGACAGAAACACAACGAGTGTCGACAGTCCTAGGCCGCGTCCCATCCAACGGGGTTCGACGAAGTACCCGATGAGCATGTTGACGACCAGATACAGTGCAACGACCAAAGCAGCCGTCCAAAGCCCGTTGCCCAACGCCGCCAGCAGAACAGCGGGCACAGCAGCAAGGATCGAACCGATATTGGGCACATAATTGAACAGGAACGCCAGCAGTCCCATCAGCAAGGCGAACTCAACATTCAGCCACCACAAGCCGACGGTCACGATCGCCCCAGTCAACAAACTCGTGCTCGTCTTGATCGACATATAGCTGTTGACGTCCGAGGCAATTTGCTGCAGCTTTGCATACTGAGAGCCGGAGTCGCCTGAGATGACTTGCAACTTTGCTGGCAGGAGGCTGGCCTCGAAGATCAGGAAGAGTGTCGTAATCAAAATCAATATTGTGTTGCTGAGCAGTCCGCTCACGGCCCGAGTCAAGGCGAACAAGACTTTGTTGATGACATCTGGTTCGAGCAACTGCTTGAGATATTGAACCCAGTTCTCGATCTCCAGTTCCTTGATCCATGTCCTTTCTTCCGAAATGCGATCAATCCAGGCATTGAAGTCATTCATGAGCTCGACGATCCGGGGCTGGTACGTTTTGGGCCAGACGGTGAGGAATTGAGTGATCGTCCCACCAATGACGGTCGCCAGCGCGATCATCGCAAAACTCAGGCCAACCAATACGACCATCATCGCCAGCCACTGCGGTAGCCCTCTTTTCTGCAATGCCTGCAAGGCCGGGCCGCTCATGATGGCCAGAAACAGCGAGAGCAGAAACGGCACGACCAGTTCTGTCGCTGCCTTCATCCCTGCGATGATGACCACCAGTGAAGCCCACGTCAGCAGGACACGTAACATTGGACGTGTGGATTCAGCAGAGTTCATCATCAATCGGTCGGCAGGAGTGTGCTACGGAATGATGCCACTCTACAAGTCTCCCCGCCCATCAATCAACCGGGACCAGACTGCCCAATCACGATTCCGGTCGATATCATAGGGCAGCAATGCTGGCACTCGGAACGCGCGCTCGAGCCGATGCTGACACCTGGTGCGATGCGCGATGCAAGACTCCGTCCGAAAGGTGCTGATCGGGACAACGATCTTCGTTGCTACCTGTGTCATCGCGGTCTTCGGCTACTGGATGGCGGGCTGGAGCCTGATCGAAGCCATCTACATGGTGATCATCACCATCTACGGCGTCGGTTACGGCGAGGTGCGGCCGATCGAAGACCCCTCGCTTCGCCTGTTCACGGTGCTGGTGATTGTCGCAGGTTGCACTTCCGCCATCTATGTGTTCGGTGGTTTTATTCAGATGATCACCGAAGGTCAAATCAAACGGGCATTAGAGGAGAGACGCATGACAGCGGGGATCGAACGCCTCAACCAACACGCCATCGTCTGCGGCTTCGGTCGTGTGGGACAAATCCTCGCGGAAGAACTTTTGACCGCAGGCAAACCATTTGTCGTCGTCGACACAAATCGTGAACGTCTCATCATGGGCGAGAACCGGGGGATGTTCGTCATCAACGGCGATGCGACTTCGGAAGAGGTGCTCACAATCGCAGGCATTCAGAGGGCCAGTGTCCTGGCATCCGTGCTTCCGGATGATGCTGCCAACGTGTTCATCACGCTGACTGCTCGCGAACTGCGACCCGACATGGAGATCATCGCTCGAGGCGAGTCCCCGTCAACACAGAAGAAACTGATTCGCTCCGGTGCCAATCGCGTTGTGCTGCCGGCTGCGATCGGGGCTGTGAAGATCGCACGGCTCATCACCTGCCCGACAGCCGAGTCACTCCTGAGCGGCGAGAAGGCCGAGAGCGACTTTAATGACGAATTGGGGCAGATCGGTCTGCGGATCTGGGAAGTCACGATTGATGCTGGTTCTCCACTGGCCGGTCACACGATCAGTCAACTGCGGGCCGGTGAGGCTTCGACGTACATGATCGTCGCCGTCCGTGAACCTGACGGAACCGTGCACACTCAACCGGAGCCCGATCATCAGGTGAATCCGGGAGATGTGATTCTCGTCCTCTATCGCACCGACAAGTGCCCGCAATTCACGCTCCGGGAGGATGCAGGCAAGCAACTGATCTACCGCGGCGCACGCTCGTGACTCCGCATGATCTGATCTGGTCACTCATTCCAGAGAACGAATCGGAATTACCGCGAGTTCCGCGCTGTTCTGATTGCTGCCTCGACCGCCATCATTCGAGTAACCGACGTAGAGCTTGCCTTCATGCTCGATGGCGTACGGGTATGAAAGTCTTAACTCGTCTGCTGACTCACCGGGGTGACCGGGATTCATCGAGTGGCGAATGACAAACACTTTCGAGAACCGGTTCTCGCCGGGTTTCGAGACCGTGATCGTGAGGGGCGTTCGTCTGGCCCCGTTCTCGCTGGCCGTTGTGCAGACGAGATATCGCTGGCCATTGCTAAGGACCCCAGCTGCCGGTTTGGAGGTCGTCATCGGCAGGTTGCTGAGTTGAGAGGGAGACCAGCTTCGACCGTAATCGCTGCTTTTCGCCACCAGTGCGACTGCCTGACTTCCATAGCGGGCGATGTTGTAGACCTGCTGGCCATCAACGAACAGTGCCGACTCGCCCCACATCCGATCGATCCCCTCGGACACCGGGATGCTTACAAAATCCCACTTCGTGAAATCGTCACCATTGCAGATCGCAACCGCTGCGGGAGAGACCCGTTCATTCACATCCCGACGTGAGGAGAAGCCGGGCATGATCCAGTTACTGTCCGCCATCCTCACCGGCTGATTCATCGGCCAGAATCCGTCGTCCAACACAACGCCCAGCTTCTCCCACTCGCCCCTTGCCTTATCGAGACGATACGCCCGTGTATGAACGCGCTCCATCTTGCCGTAGTAAGCGCCATGAAAGGCCCACAGCACGCCCTCGTGTGAGAGAAACACGCCGTGGCTGACCGCGAGATTTTCCTCGTCGCCCGTGTCGATCACCCGGAGCGGTCCCCACGTCTGGCCACCATCGTCACTCACACGAAATTGTGCCTCCTCAGTGACCGTGTTCTCGGCCCCCTGGTTATGACCGATCGACGCATACAGCTTCCCCTCATGCCACGCCAACCCCACCCCATGCAGAAACCGATAACCATCCGCCCCTCGGTCCCACTTCTTAATGACGTGAAACTCAACCTCCGCCAACACAGGGATCTCCGCAGCCACCGGCAATGGCACCTCGTCATCCCACAACGGAAAGCCATCGTCAGCCGTTGCATCCACCGGGCAAGTCAAAAGAATCAGCAAGAGTACGCAGAAGTAATTCTTCACGATCACCGGTCTCTCGTTGTTCATGTCACCTCGTCAAACCGTCAAACGTTGAAGGCACCGACACGATAGGAGTGAAGCTGGCCATGCACAGATTGTGACAACTCAACCTGCTCAATGGTTTCGAGGATCAGATAGAGCAACAGACTTGTTCGATTCATCAAACCAAAGTATCGACGCGAGTTGGTCGGGCCGCTTCGTTCTGTGGTGATGGTCTCATTCCCAGAGCAGCCGTCAGGGCTGCTTTTGCTTTCAGCATCAGAATGAACAGCGTGGGGACGAGAATCAGCGTGAAGAAGGTCGAGACTACTAATCCCCCCAACACGACGCTCCCCAGCCCTCGGTAGAGTTCGCTGCCCGCTCCGGGAACCAGCACGAGCGGCAGCAGGCCGAGGACGGTTGTGGTCGTTGTCATAAAGATCGGTCGAATGCGGCTGTGAACGCTCTCCAGAATGGCTTCGCGAGGCGGCATGCCGTCCTCACGCATGTGATTCAATGACTGATGCACGATCAAAATGGGGTTGTTGACCACCGTCCCGATCAGGATCACAAAACCGAGCATTGTCAGGACGTCGAGTGCCTGAAACAGAAACCGGTTGAGAAGCCACAGTCCCAGAATTCCCCCGACCGCACCGAGGGGGACGCTGAGGATGATCACGAACGGATACAGCCATGACTCGAACAGGGCCACCATCAGGAGATAGGTGATGAGCAAGGCCAGCAGCAGATTGAATTGCAACGAGTCCCAGGTCTCCTGCAGCTTGTCCGCAGTCCCGGCCAGATTGATGCGGTAACCGCCGTCAAGCTGGCCTGAGTCTCGAATGGGGGCAATGACCTTGGAAGTGATCAGCCCCATCGCCTGTTCCAACGGCATTTCGGGAGGAGGCGAGACTTCGATGGTGATGGCCCGTAAACGCTCGCGATGGTTGACCTGTTCCGGGCCGCTGCTGAGCGTGACGTCTGCCACTGCTTCCAAGGGGACCAGTTCACCGATCGGCGTTGCGATCGGCAGTGCCCGTACGTTTTGTGAGCTATCCGAAAATGGCGTCTCGCCGATGATTGTCAGATCGATCTTCTTTCCTTCGAGGAAATAGTCCGAAGCATACGCTCCGTCGACGAAAGCATTCACGGCGTAACCGAGGTCCGCACTGCTGATCCCCATCTCAGCCGCCTGGACAAGCTTGGGGACGACGTGAAGTTCGGGACTGGAGAGATCAAGGCTGGGGACTGGCCGCACTTGAGCATCAGGGATCAGCCCTTTGGTCTGCCCCAGGATTTGTCCGCCCAAGGCAACGAGCTTCTTCAGGTCCGGCCCGGTGATTTCCACATCAACCGTCCTTCCCGCAGTCAGGCCCTGTTCAAAGAGACTCGACTGCTTCGCAACCGTGAATGTGCCCGGCAACTTCATCCCGACCTGTTGCACCAGTGGGATCAATTCGCTGACCCGTTCGGCTTCGTAGGCTCGGATTCCCAGGAACACGCTTCTCCCCCGGGCCACGAAGAAGAAGTCTTCGATAACCGGGTATTGCAGCGTCGCAGCTTCCGGCGATGTGGGGTCAACGTTCCAGTAGGGGGCAAGGCTTGTCTCGACAGTCTCTCCCATCGCCATCAGTTCGTCGAGATTGTATCCAGGCGGTGGCAGCAGAATCCCTATGACCAGGTTACGGTTGCCTGTCGGCAGATACTCCACCTGAGGCCAGAACGCATAACTGAGTCCGACCGCGAGTCCAACGATCGACACGACCGCCAAAAGTTGACGAGCGAGGCCTCGTTGAATCCATGCATTCAGTTTGACAACCGCAATCGTGAATGCAGAGCCGGCCCGTTCGATCATGCGGACGGGCCAGGTTAGCATTCGCATGACTCGTCCATCCGACTGATGAGGTTGCACTCCATCCGGACGCGTCGTAAAAAGTCGGGCCGATGCCATTGGGATCAAAGTGACGGAGATCACCAATGACAGACTGACAGCCGCACTGATCGCCATGGCGATGTCGCGAAACAACTGCCCGGCTTCTTCCTGCACAAACACGATTGGAATGAAGACAGCGACCGTCGTCAGGGTTGAAGACAGCACCGCTCCCCCGACTTCCATCGTCCCGCGAACGGCTGCCGTGAACGGCGGCTCCCCTTTATCCCAGCGGCGGTAGACATTCTCCAGCACCACGACCGCGTTATCGACCAGCATGCCGACCGCAAAGGACAACCCGGCGAGGCTAATCACGTTCAGCGACCGACCCAGTGCTCCGAGGACGAGAAACGTGCCGATAATGCTGGTCGGAATCGCCAGTCCTACGACGAGAGCACCGCGTGCAAACCAGAACCCTGCACCAAGAATGAGTGCCAGCGTCACCACGAAGATCCACGGCGACACATAGGCAGCTGCGACCGCTGAGAGCAGAATCAGCGGCACCAGCACGAGTGTGCGGATTCCGAGATGCAGGAATGCCATCAGCACAACCATCGTCAGCGCACCGCCCAGCAGGATATTCTGCTGGACCAGATCCACGGCCGAATTGATGTAGATGGACTCGTCGTAGACCTGCGTCAGTTGCAAGCCTCGTGGTTGAAGCACGTTCTCATTCAGCTCCGCATTGACGTCTTTCAGATTGTTGATGACGTCGATGACATTGGCCCCCGTCTCCCGCAGCACATTGATCGCGATGCTGGACTCACCGAATCGTCGCACGAGTCCGTCAGGTTTCTTGTGACCGAGTTGCACCTCGGCGACGTCACGAACATACACGGGATTGCCATCGCGGATCGCCAGTAACTGTGCTTCGACCTGTTCAGGCGAACGGAACTGACCGAGCGTCCGCACGACCCAGCGACGTTTCCCCTCCCAATAGTCTCCCGCGGAGGTGTCCGCATTTTGTCCTCTCAGAGTGTGCTGCACGTCGCTGATGGTCAACCGGCGTGCGGCCAGCTTTTGCGGGTCAACCACGACCTGCAGTTCGTCCTCCAGGCCACCAAGCACGTTTGAGTTGGAGACACCCGTAACTCTTTCAAACCGTGCTTCGATCTCGTCTTCCGCGAAGCGTCGCATTTTCGGGACTTGCAGATCCGCTGGTGGCAGCAGAGCATTCACCTCGGGATGCTCCTCAGCAATTTCACGCAGTCGCAGGATGCCCAGCCCGGGATTGTGTGAATCACGAACGGTAGCAATCTCATCGTGCAAGTCCGGATGTTGCTGCTGGAATTGTGCCAGCTCAGCGTCGGTCGGATATCGTCCGCTGAGAATAAACCACGCGATCGGACGATCATTCGCGTTGGCCGTGCTGATGACAGGCTTGTCGGCATCCTCCGGATATTCGGGCACCTGCTCCAGTCGCCCGATCACATCGACGACGGACTTCTCCATGTGCGTGCCCACGACGAACTCGAGGGTGATGCGTCCCAAAGAGTCCATACTTTCCGACGTCAGCTTGCGAACGCCTTCGACACCTTTGAGCTGTTCTTCCTGCTCGACGACAATTTCCTGTTCGACCTCCTGCGGACTCGCGCCGGGCCATCGGGTTTCGATGGTGAGCGTCGGAGTCTGCACCTCCGGGGTCAGCTGCATCGGCATCTGACGCAGGGCGACGAAGCCGAACAACACCAGCAGCAACACCCCGACGCAGACTTTCGCAGGGTTCTTGACGAAGAAATCAATCAGTGCCACGGTTGCCCCCGGCTGTCTCTGTGGTGGGGAGCCATTGCACCATGGTTGGCTGGTCACCTCTTGATGGTTGAATCCGTTCGTTGCCCATCACGGCGACAGAGATGCCTTCGGGCACATCGCCAAGGACCTGAATCAGATCTCCGTCGGCCACTCCCAACTGCACCGGAATTGACCGCGCCGTGGACTGCAACAACGGTGTTCCTTCCTCCGACTTTGCTGAACCTGGATCAACAACCCAGATGATCGGTTGCGGTCCCCCGAACACCAGCGAATCCTTCGGCACCAGCAGGGCGTTTGTCTTCGGCCCGGTCGGCAGGATGACCTGTGCCAGCATGCCGGACTTCAACATCGGTTGGCCGTCCGCGTCAAACTCGTTCGTCACGCGGACCTTCACCGGAAAAGTTCGCGAACGTGTATCGGCCTGCGGCACGATGCTGACGACTGTTCCCGTGAACGACTTCTGTGAGATGGCGGGAATCGTCACTCGAACCGTGCTGTTGACCCGCACGAACGGCACCTGTCCTTCGACGACTTTTGCTTCGACATCGACTTCGTCCAAAGCGATGATTTCCGCGACTGGATCACCCCGGCTGACCCAACTGCCGATTTCGGTCATCTCCATGGTGACATACCCGTCAAACCGAGAGATGACGGTGTGTTTTTTGATTTGGTCACGAAGCTTCTGGACCATGGCGGACTGCATGGCCACTTGGGCTTTGGCCTGAGAGATCCGCTCCTGACGTGGACCATCCGACGCCAGTCGAAAAGCTGCTTGTGCTTCGGTGTAGGCTTCGCCAGCGGCAACCGCGAGGGACGTCGCCTCGTCCACCTGCTGGTCTGTCGCGGCTCGCCCCTTCTCAAACAGTGAGATCAACCGTTCCTTCTGCGACTCCCGATAGTCAGCCAACGCCTTGGCCGAGTTCATCCGGGCCTTCGCCTGCTCGATCTCGTCCGGTCGTGAACCGTTCTCCAACTCGGACAGCTCAAAATTCCGGAGTTCCAGTTCTGCCTCAGCCGCTTCGAGTTCGAGGCTGATTGTCTCGGTGAGCAGCTGTGCCAGGGTCTGTCCCTGTTCAACCCGGTCCCCTTCGTTGATGGGAAACTCGACAACTCGACCATCGACAGCACTCCCCACGATCGCCCGTCGAGAAGGAGTCACCGTCCCCACAAACGTCTGACCTTCAGCCACTTCTTGCTGAACGACGGGAGCCAGTTCAACCAACGCGGCCCTGGGGCCCCCACCATTCTTTTGAGCAACAGCTTCGGTAGGAACAAACCACAGGGTTGTCAGCGAAAGCAGCCACAACAAGCCCACCTTCGCTGGAGACATCCCCAACAGCATCGGCAGAGATCGACCGTGAGGAAACGACCGCTCAATCCACAGTCTTGATGCCTCGAACTGGCACTGAAGATGTTGAGTCCAGTTATTCATCTTCTAAAAAGCATCCGGCTGCTTCCGGCTCGCAACCGACTTTCATTGACTCAGGATCAATGTCAGAGAGGCACCTGACATCATGGATTATCACCCACAAAGGCACCAGCGACAACCGACAGATTGTTAAGAACTCTATCTCCGCCTGTTATCTCCTCTCCAGAACACAGGTTGGGATGACCGGTGGTTTCGATACAGAGCCAGGGTTCAGTCCGCCTCTGACTTGACTCGACGTCGCTGGCGGTCGCGTTGGTAGCGGATTGTGCAGCCTCGGGGGACGGTTTCTTCGATTTCGGGTGTCGCCCCTTCCAATGTCGCCCGGATGGCTTCGTCGAGATACGACCGGGTGACCTGATCGGCTTCGGTCGCGTCATCGAGGGCACCCATGTAGGTGATCTTGCGATCCTGATTGAGGACAAAGAACTGCGGGGTGTAGATCCCGCCGTAGTCTCTGGCGATCTGCTGAGTTTCATCATGCAGGAAAACAAACTGCAGGTTCTGCTCTTCCACATGAGCGGTCAAAGCCGGCAGTCGGTCTGCTTCGATCCGATTGACGCAGATCACGACGAACGCGACCTGTCCCGACTCGCCGCCGTATTTCCGGGCAAGCTCATTGATGCGAGGCTCATAGTCCAGAGCCGTCGGACAACTCAGGCACGTAAAAGCGACGACCACCACCGGCTTGTCAGCCAGATCCTGCAGCGAGTGCTCCGCTCCATCCGTCCCCGGCAGATCCGTCCACGCCGGACCGGTCTCCCCGACCGACAACACCTTGTTGTACTTCCCAGCAACTCCCGACTGTGGAACCAACATCCCACCAACAAGCACCACTAACACAGGCCACAAACTGCCCTGCCACGGTGTCAGTGTCCTCCAAGATGAAGTGCGCTGTATGTCTTTCATGAGTTCATCCTGTTCATCTGGTCTGCTTCGAGTCATCCGGTCCCTTCGCGTCCGCCAGTGAGGTCGGGTGCATGAAACGAAGTGGAATGCACCGGAAGTTGTGGTGCATTTCGCGTTGTTTCATGCACCCTACCACACTGAATTCGGTTGTCACGCAGTTATCGTCCTCTTATCAGTGAGCGTGTGCAACTGATACAGGTTGTGTAACCGTGCGCTGGTCCGATCGAAGGCGATTGCTCCGCCTCCTTTGTCGACCGTTCCGTGCTAGGCTTTCCCCGGTCGTTGGACAAGATTGACGGCGAACAGTTCAAGGTAAGGGCATTCATGAGAATCCGAGACATTATCTGGTGGACCGGTCGATTGCGGCGACTCGCATACTGGGTGTCGCTGGTGAGTCTGATTGTCGGTTTCCTGTGTCTTGCGATCTCGTTTCCGACGTTCACGGTGATGCTGCTCCCGGTGAGCTATCTCGCGTTCTGCCTGCTCGTCAACCGTGTGCGTGATGCGGGTCTGCCGGGTCTGCTGGCGCTTGCCCCTTTCGCTTTGGCGTTCGCGATGATCCTGCTCTACTTCGTGGCCAGCTTCCTCACGCTGGGAGGCGGCGGGGGCGGAACGGGAGGCTCCGGCTTCCCCAGACAATTGTATCGGTTCACGCATGAGTCGGGCGAGGCGATTGTCTCCTGGTGCTTCGTGGGATTCTATGTTGTTGCCGGATTACTCCCTTCGCGATCAAGCCGGGCCGAAGCATCGATCCCGACGACCAGGAAACTCTCCCTCACCCCTTGAACGGGAATCATTCCTATGGAATCCTTGGACCAACTCCCTGTGATCGTCCGGCTCCCCCTGCGGCTGCTGCTCGCACTGCTGTCGATGGCAGGCAACGCCATTCTGGGCCTGATCATGCTGGTACTGGCGATCTTCGGCATCGCCATCATGGCTGCGTACCCGTCGCTGCCCGACCACGAACAGCAGACCGTCCTCTGGGGACTGGGGATCACAGTAGTCATGTTTCTCGCCGGCTCGATGTTCTGGTTGTGGAAACGATTGCACGAGGAAGCAACGTCACAAAGCGTTCACCGGGACCCGTGGACTGCAAGCGTTGCTTCGCGTTCACACACCGAAAGCGGCACCGACATGGCATCCTTCGAAGAAGCCGCACGACAGCTGTTGAGCCAGTACGCAGACCTCAACAATCGTACAGACTCACCGTGAGCATCAGTGAGGTTGGTCATGCTCTGCATGACAACTCTTTTCACTCGCTCATATGTGGTGAGGGGATCAAGCATGCCTTCTAATTCATCATGCAAAGCATGACCTACTTGGCTGCGATTCTTTGCGATTCGATGACCGTCAAATGTCAATCAACACCTTTCGGTCGGGCAAAGGCGATGACTGAAGAAAGTCCTTCCAAGCAAGCAATGCGGCTTTGAATTGTATGAGCGGCATTGTCTGGGCGTATGATTCGTCATGCAAGGAGAAGAGCTTGACAGCATGAGTTGTCATTTGGGCTCCCCATGTTTCACGACACCAGTCGACTTGGGTGATGATGCCGAATTCTAGATGAGAGATTCTTCGCAGGCCTTCGTCGAGCCATGCGACTGATTGCTGGTTACCGCATCCACCATCATCCATCAGCAGGCATTCGAGTAAGGAAATGCCATGAGCTGGTTTCAGAACCTGTGGGTTAGTGGACGGAATGGTCTGGGAGTTGCATCTTGGTCGGAGTGAAAGG
>JAGQQG010000095.1 GCA_020426325.1 Planctomycetaceae bacterium
TTGTGGAAGGCGAACGTGTGCGACTGTGCAAGACTCGGCGTCGTGGCCCCCGCAGGCAACTCAGCCGTGTACCGCCCATCAGCCAGCACCACATCCGTCATCCCCCCCGGCCCATCATGCAGCACCCATGTCACAGACGTCGTCCCATTCCCCACCAACACCGCATTGCTGAGATCCACCGGCAACCCGGTCGAATGATTGAACAGATTCAAAACCGTCGGCGAACCCAACGTCACCGCCTTGTCAAAGTTGACGGAAAAGGAAGCAATGCCGGAACCATTTACATTTGATCCACCATTGATGGCTGCTCCTATGGGCAGAATTCCCGGAGCAGTCAACATGACAGCATCGTCATAGACTCGACGTTCCCAGCCGGTGATATTTCCAGAGCTGTCCATCAGCGGGAAGTTGTAGACGGGTTCCAACTCGGCTTTCCAGACGCCGTCAATATCGAGGTAGACGTCGACCTCCAAGTGTCCGTAATGCTTCCCACCGCTGATGAGTTGATTGCCGTTCCAGACTTCGGGAGCATCCAAGTGAGCGAGGAATTGTTGGTATTGGTTGGTGCTGGGCAGCCCGGTTGAGCCGTCGACCCCCGAACTGGGACCACGCAGTCCGTCTCCACCAATCCCGATGTCGTAGAAATGAATGCCGTCGACAATCGAATGCTGGTACTGTTCGTCATGTCCCGAGAATACAGCGTCAACGCCATACTGAGCGAACAGCGGCGTCAACACGCGAACGGGCACGCCGGACTGCGTGTCGAACCCAGAACCACTTCCCGCCGGAAAGCCATGAGGACCAACGGAATAAGGTGCGTGGTGAAACTGGATGAACGTAAACTGGCTCTTCGACTGTGCGTCAGCCAGTTGAGCTTCCAGCCATTCGTATTGCGTCGAACCGGGATTGAAATCCGGAAAGCCCGGCGCGGCACCCAGAAAAAAGTTCGTGTCCTGACTCGATCCGGCAGGCAGGCCATTGGTCACATCCAGTGAGATGTAGGTCAGTGGTCCATAATCAACACGGAAGTACCGATCCTCGAACGAGGAAACTCCTGAGCCGTTGGCTGGGGTCTCGAAGTATGTCTTGAATTTGTCTCGGGCACGAATGGCTGCGGCGTCTGTGTAGCCGCCGAATCCACCGGGACCGCCGTAGTTCTCGTGGTTGCCGGGAGATGCTAGGATGGGGATTGAACTGGCGATGTCGTTGAGGCTTCCCGCATTGTGTCTCCAGAGCTCATCCCAATCCCGCTGCTCGCCACCAGACTCGGTGATATCACCGGCAATGCCAATGAAGTCCGGATTCCGAGACTCGATGAGATTGAGGTTCTGCCGATAGCCTTCGGTCTGATCGACGACATAATTGTTGAGGCCAGCGGGTCGTCCCGTCGAACCAGGGGGGACAGCTGAGGGTGCGGTCCACCCGACACTCGCGCCGGTTGACTCGGGCTCCGTTTCGGAGTCGCCGTATACGATAAACCGTACTGACGACGTCGCGTCCGGCGAGGTTCGGAAATGACTCGCATAGGTGCCCCCCGCCTGAGCGACCGTGTAGTCATACGTCGTCCCAGCAGTCAAACCGGTCACCCGGATGCTGTGCTTGTAAGGAGCACCAGGATCGATACCACCCGGCAACAGGGGCACCTCGTTAGCGTGATAGGCCAGCGCCGACGCGAGCACAGGCGTCGAGGCCCCGCTGAACACCTGGGCTCCACCGTGTACGCTGACCGTCAGCGTCTCCGGAGTGCCAGACTGCGTAAACCACGTCACGGTCATAGCATCCTGCGCTGGATTCTGCACATACGGATTCACCGCTGCCAGCAACACCCGCATCTCCAGCATCTCGAATTGTCGAGCAACTCCTGCATTAGATTTCCGCGGAAATCGGCGGTGCTTTCGTTGAGGAGAGACAAAGGACCGAAGTGAAAAGTTTCGCAGCGCATCGATGATGAACTTCTTCATGTTTGAAACTCGCCGAAAGGGACTGGCTTTTGACCATCGTCAATCCCAACTGTTGGAAACGGATGACTCGTGAATCAATTCACGCAGAACGGTCTTCAGTCTGCTGGCCAACGAGTTAGCTGATATCGTACTGTTGAGTCAGTTCATCTGTCGATTCCGGAGAATCTGAGGTCCGATGCTGAAATGGCCACTTCTTCTACTTCACTGGCTGTCCAACGCGGTCCCGGGTAGTCTCGTGGTGAATGAACTGCGATGTCGACCCCAGTGTGAAGCAACCTGTAAACGTGACGTGGGGGGATGGGTGTCATGAGATTTCTCTTCGGTCTGATTGTTTCATGCGGCTTGCTCGCTGTCGCACTCGGTCATGATCTACATGTTGTTCAGGGTGGCGACGAGATTCCCTCAGCGTTACCGGAAGAGGTCGGCATGCACCCGACACGCCTGGCGGTGATCGATGAGGTCGTTAACGAGGGACTCCGGCAAGGTAAAATGCCGGGTTGCGTCGTGCTTGTCGGGCGTCAGGGGCATATCGTGTATCACAAGGCCTTCGGTTACCGGCAACTCGTCCCGGAGAAGCAGCCGATGCAGTTGGACACGGTCTTTGACATGGCGTCACTGACGAAGCCCATCGCCACCGCGACTTCTGTGATGACCCTTGTGGAACGGGGAGAGGTGGATCTTGAGGCACCGATCGCCACCTATATCCCAGAGTTCGGTGCGAACGGCAAGGACAAGATTACCGTTAAACAGTTATTGACTCATAACGGAGGATTGATTCCCGATAATGAGCTTGAAGACTACGTCAACGGGCCGGAGGAAGCATTTCAAAAAATCTATGCTCTCGGTACCTACGTCGATCCCGGCACCGAATTTGTCTACACCGATGTCGGATTCATCGTCCTGGCTGAGTTGGTCCACCGAATGACCGGAAAGAATATCCATGAATACTCTCAGGAAGTGATTTTCGCCCCACTTGGCATGACGGAGACTGGCTACCTGCCGGTCGCGTCACTCCGTGCGCGGGCAGCGGTCACACAGGAACGTGACGGCCGACCAATGCGAGGAGAGGTTCACGATCCGCGTGCCTGGGCAATGGGAGGAATCGCCGGTCATGCAGGTTTGTTTTCGACGGCGAGGGATCTCGCGAAGTACGCTCAGATGCTGATCAACGATGGCACTTGGCGTGGTGTACGTGTACTGAATCCCGAAACGGTGCGACTGATGAGAGCCCCGGTTCAGGTGTCCAGCGGACTTCGAACCCTGGGCTGGGACATGAGGTCACCGTATTCTTCGAACCGTGGCGACTTTTTCAGCAAAGCTGCATTTGGTCACGGCGGTTTTACGGGGACGACACTGTGGATCGATCCGGAACAAGATCTGTTCGTCATTTTCTTGAGCAACCGTGTGCACCCGGATGGCAACGGGCTGGTCAACCCGCTCGCTGGCCGTATCGGAACAATTGCCGGCGGTGCCATCGATCTGGAATTGCCACACTGAATTCCAAAGCTTCTTGGATCGCAGAGCGTCGATTGCATTGGTACTTACCGGCATACGAACCGCGTTCGAGTGCAACACATGATGCTCATGAGAGGAATGACTTTGGCGAAAACAACGAAAAGCACACCCTTCGATTTCACTTTCACAGGTCGAGAATCAAGCATGGTTCGCGTGGTCACGATTCTGCTGACATTTGTTTCACCAGCTCTTGCCGAAGAACCTTTGCAGAATCACCGCACAACGGTTGTTATCACTGAACAAGGACGACAAGTTCATCGGGCTGGCCTGTTGTTCGACGGGCACAACGATCTGGCGTGGCGGATGCGTGAACTCGGCAGCCCGTCGTTCGATGTGTTCGATATTCGCCTGAATCAACCGAAGCTCCATACCGACATCAATCGCCTGAGAAGTGGGCACGTCGGAGCTCAGTTTTGGTCCGTCTACGTCCCTGCTGATACCGCTGCATCCGGCAGTTCCCTGCTGCAAACGATTCAGCAGATTGAGCTGATACACAACATGGTCAAGCGGTATCCCGACATCTTCGAGATGGCGTCAGACGCAGACGATGTGGAGCGAATTGCGGGGACCGGAAAGATCGCCAGCATGCTGGGGATCGAGGGGGGATATTCGATCGAATCATCGCTTGGCAACATTCAGCGGCTGTATGATCTCGGTTGCCGTTACATGACATTGACCCATTCGACGTCTCTTGAATGGGCAGATTCCGCCACTGACGAGCCGATCTGCGGCGGACTCTCCGAATTCGGTCAAGATGTCATTCGCGAAATGAATCGCGTAGGAATGCTGGTCGATCTGTCTCATGTCTCCGTCGATTGCATGAGAGCATCGCTCAACGTCACTGAGGCCCCCGTCATTTTCTCACATTCTTCCGCACGTGCAATCACCGACCATCCACGAAACGTACCTGACGACATCCTGAAGATGATGCCAGACAACGGCGGTGTTGTGATGGTCAATTTCTACTCGAAATTCGTCGTGCCTACCGAGTTGCTCAAGACGGACGAGTCAGCACGGGGTTCAATTCACGATGTCGTCGACCATATTGAGCATGTGATCCAGGTTGCCGGTATCGATCACGTTGGCCTTGGGTCTGACTTTGATGGAGTTCCTCGCCTTCCTCAGCAACTGGAAGATGTCTCCACCTATCCGCTCATCACACAAGAACTCTTGAATCGTGGCCACACACCGGCAAGCATTCACAAGTTACTCGGAGGAAATGTCATGAGGATTCTGCGAGGCGCAGAAGCTGTCGCCGCACGACATGGGATTCAGTGACCTCATTTCTCCCCCCTGCTCACAAATGAATCGGGCTTCAACTCGCGAGCCACCAGAGATCCTGTAAGCCCAGTCGTGGCCTGTATCGAAGTAGCGTGTCTTCGATCACGCTGACTGAACTCTGTGGAAAAAGAAAACAGCATTCAGAAAGCATTGTGAAGCCTCGCCTTGAATCATCAAGCAAATTGCACCACGAACTCACTCCGGGAGTTCTGCCCAGATGTTGACAACGTATCGGAGGACTGGGTAAATCATCGCCAAATCATACCAAAACGAGACATGCAAACATTCACAATTTACTGGCCGAAAAGACTCTGGATTCCGCAGGTCACTACGGAAGAGAAGCTTGTGAGGCACGACACTGAGCTTCGAGTCCCATGTCCTCGTCCGGCTTGATCCACGTGACCATTGCAATGAAATCGCTGGGAGACTTTGAGCGTTCGCGATGTCGTGTGACCACATTCTCTCCCCTCTCATCCACTTCAAAGTGCACGAGGAGGATGCCGTACTGGTCAATCCGGCCGAACTCATTCCCGCACATGATGAGCATACCTGGGGCATCAACGAGAACGGCTTGCGCGACCCGGACCGACACCGCTGCACTTCCCGAACGCCAGGAACGTGTCGGCTGAACATCTGGGCCAAACATTCCCTCCGTGCCCCTGCAATGCAGTCTCCCCAGTCGCTCCTTGCCCATCTTGACACCGCTTGGCGCATCCGCGTTGGATGGACATGCTGACTGAGGCTCATTTTGCCTCCCCCCACCGGTCTGGATCAAATTCCGGTTGGACCGGACAATGTCCGCCTTTCGTAGCCCTCCTCGGTCGACAGAGTTAGCCAAATGCGCATCCCAATGCGTTTTTGATCACCCCTCGTCCCTCATCTCTTCGAGCAACGACCTTATCTACTCAATGGCCATTCGCTCCCGCCTCACCACAACACCATCATCATCCGCTGCACCACTCATCTTCGCTGCCACGTCCACGAACTTGGCATAGCTGCGTATGCTGGTCTTGAGCCATCCCAGCCCAAGAAGGAGCAGGGCTCGTGGCCTAACCCAGACGAACAAGCGTAACCCTTGGCCGGACGCTCTTCCACGATGCGAAGACGATTCGTCTGCACCCATGCTGCCTCTGTAGCGATCGAGGAGTTGGAAGCGAGTTCAAGCCAGTCATCAGGGATCTGATCGAGACCCTGAATCTGCCCGTCTTCGCTGATTTCGGAACACCGCAGGCGGACATTGTCTGCCTGTTACGAGTTGGTCTGCAAATTCTTGCAGAGGACATTGTCTACTTTTTGATTAACCAAAAAAGTCAGGTACATGCGGTTCAATTCGCCGTAAACCCTGAGTCTCCTTGATCGTTTGTCCTTGAAAAGGCTCTTGGAGAGCATCATCGTCGCTTTGGGACTCGATGTCTTTCCTTCTGCCTTCACGCCGAGGCAATCTGGCCTGCACGGTCGCATCGTCCACGGGCCTCGGAGCGACCTTTCCGCAAACCGGAAACAGCCATCAGCCCGTGGTACATGTCCGGGCGGACCAGCTCGTTTTCAACCGCCCATTTGAAGCATCTGCGAATCCGACCAATCGACTTGTTGATCGTGCTGCGAGACCAGTCCTTCTCAATCATTCGTTGTCGTACTGCCTTCAGGGCCAAGGGACCGAAATCGTTTGCGATAGTTCAGCCGTACAATTCGCGAACGATCTTCAGAGCTTCATTGATCCCTGCGTACTCGCTCGTGACCCGACAGCCTTTGCAGTAGTAGTTTTCAGCGAACTTCCGGTAGGCATTGAGCACCTCGACCACGGTCCCATCGGCATCGCTTTGCAGTCTCCGCCCGTTGGCGAGGAACTCAGCGATGAGGCGGTCGTACTCAGACCTGCTGGCTGCGGAGTTCCACTTGCCTAGGTACAGGTCCCTGCCATTGATGGTGACAACAGCCTGCCCTGTGGGCTTGTGGTGACGGTAGGACGGGACGCGAAGAGTGAACATTTTCGGCATGAGAGTGCAACCTCCAGTTCACCGAATCCGGTAGTCTACCGGATTTCGTTGAATCTCAGGCTGCACTGCCGACCGCTGGCAGGTAACAAAAGCGATTGTTTCGGCGGTACTTAGAAAAAGTGGTGTGAGACTGACGGCTGCAGAAATCATTTCGAGACATCGGGAGTTGTCCGCTTTTTCTGTGGCTGCTTTCATCGATCGTTCCGCCGATTCGGATGGACAAAAAGGCCCTGCATTCGTGAAGAAGGCGTACAACGGTTACCGGGGTTTGCGCGGCCGGAACTGCCCTGGCTCCGAACCGGTGTGGCGGTCTCGCTGAGTAAAAGTCCCTGACCACTGATTCCAGTCCGATTCGCACTCGCGGCGCAACTGCTCACGCTCTTCGTCGGTCAACGAATAGACCGGCAGATCCTCACCGCCGCAGATCGGATCGATTTCACGTAGGAAGGCGTCTGCCCACGTTAGCCAGTCGACCGTGTCCGGATCGACAGCTGGAGCCCTCGCCTCGACTTCTGCTCTCACGGCGTTGACGAAGGCGCTGAACCGCCGGTGCGTCTCCCACTGCTCGGTGAGAGTCTTCAGACGCGAGACACGAGCCGAATCCGATCTTCGCTCGATCTCCTGCTCCACCGCGATCTTCTTGCGTTCGGCTTTCTCGATTTCCTCGAGTCGTCTGATCTCCCGTTGTATGCGCCGGCGGTCGACGATTCTGAGCATCGCGATGATCGCTTCGTTCAATCGAGATTCGAGTGACTTCTTCTTCGTGTCCCTCAACGTGGCATCACTTGAATACGAGTCGTCGTTTATCCGCAGTTCCAGGATCCCGGTCGGTGTGTAGTCGTACCGCTCTGAATGCCAGATGCCGCGTTTCGGCTCCTTCTGCTCACGCTTCGATCGCTTTGACCCTTCTCGCATGCTGACTCGAAACTCTTCACCCATCACGTCAAAGCAAGGGTGGCGATTCTTGTCGCCCTTTTCCTTCAACGGAAAGCCACGTGTCTGCATCGCGGCAGTCAAGCACTGCAGAATTCGAAGCGACCGCTGCACATTCTGCGGGGAGACCTGCACGTCGAAGTGAGTCCCCGTGAACTGCCAGTCCGGACTGACCCGCCCGTACTCGTTCGGTCGCCGGCCTTTGAGCGACTGCCGAGTCGCATTCACGGTTGGATGGCGAATCTGCGTCTGCTCGCCGACAACGATCGCTCGATCAGTATCCTTCTCCCGGAGGATCAATTCGGCGATTTCAGAGTCGATGACCGACGGACCTTCGACTCGTTCCGTGGACGAGATGCGAATGGTCTCCTGATCGCCATCCACGACCTTCGGCAAAGGCGTGCGCCGTACCCGTTTGCCATGCCGTTTTTTCGCCCAATGCCCTGCGGCCGGCCGCGGAATGCTGTGCCGGTCGCAGATCTTGGCGAGGCCAACGTCGTAGAGCCCCCACTCACTGGCGAGTGTTCGCAAGGGAGTTGACCACACATGTTCGTACAACTCTTGCCTTGTCAATTGGACATCAGTCTCGGAAGGCATCTGGAACTCCTTCGCTCGTTAGACGCACGCAGTTTGTGTGGCGTTCTACTGCAACCGTCGCCGCACGTAGCTCCGAATTTCCTTCGCGACCCTGGCTCGTATTCCGATCTCGCGCAGTTCTTCCTCAGTTAACTGAACCAATTGGCTCAGGCTCTTGATACCAGCGTTTTCAAGTCGACGAATGGAACCAATCCCGATGGGGACGCCATGTGCCTTTCCCCGCACACGGCGCATGCTGCGGAGAATGCTCCCCAATGGCGAACAGTACTTCAGGTGGTGCTGGAGTTCGAACGTCTGTCCTCGCATGCGCCGAAGGGCTCGATCAACTCGTTTGATTCTGAGATCGCCAGCGTTGCAGCCGGTTTTCAGTGTGAAGTAGAAGCAGCGTGTATTGAGAAGTTCTGTGAGTGCAGAGAGCAGCCAAAGGTTCTGATCTCGCCACTGCTCTTCGACTCCTTCCAAATTCGCGATACCCCACTTGCGAGAGACCTCAGAAGGTGCGGCTCCCCTCCCCCGTTCTGAGAGAACTACTGGTCAGACTATCGATGATTGTCAGGTAACATTGTTATCATTCCGCGTGAAACAGGGTCATGACACCTGACGGTTACCGATAGATCAACCACTACTGCCTTGAATACCGCGAGGTGTCCAAGGCGTCGCGCCTCCTCCGCATCGCAGATCAAACCCAGAGAACCCGTCAGTTCTTCCACGCGTGAACTTCCTTTCGCTCCGTGGATCCACTCTCGATAGAGAACGGGACGGTCACCGTCCATTTGCTCAATCCAGCCGTGAACCTGTGTTGCAAGTTTCTCACTGAACCGACGCAGGGATGGAGACCGGTCTGTCAACATCTCAAGAAGAATGAGCTGATCGAGAGTTGTCCTTTTGCCGAGATACACATCCTGAGGATCACATTCGAGCAGGTCACGAAGAAGCTGAGCAATGGCCGCGGCCATTTTTAACGGCATCGTTGCCCGCACGGAATTTGTACCCAAAGCGGTCAGCTTGAATCGACCGTCGTTTTCCTTGAACGCGAGAAGTCTCGAAGAATCTGTCAGCCAAGACAGGCCGAGGTGCAATGAGGCGGTGGCTACTTTCGCCCCAATGAATGCTCGAAGAAGTTTCGGATCTCCGACTCGGTCAAACCAGACTCACGAGAACGGCTCAAGAGGTTAGCAACAAGCGATGCAATCGTTTCCGCGGAGTCGGTCGCTTCGGGGCGCGAGGATGGCCGGCACAACGCTGAAACCAGATGCGGCTTTGGTTCTTGTCGGACAGCCTGACTTAGTTCAGCAAGATCCCACGGGTCATTCTCTCGGCAAACAATCAAGGATGTGCCAGTGCAGTTACCTCTTCCGGCCCGACCGATCATCTGCAGAATGTCGTTGATCGGAAGACGGCCGGCACCGGGAAAGGTGACGTCCCTGACGATGACGTGAGTTGCTGGCAGGTTCACCCCCATGGCCAGCGCGGTTGTGGTCACAACACATCGGCATTGCTTTGCCAGGAAACTCTGTCGGATACGTTCACGGCCCTCTGCAGACATCCGAGAGTGGTACGCAGTTGCGCGTTCTCCAGGGCAGACCGACGAGAACGACTGCGAAAGGGCGTTGGCCAGCGATTCTGCAGAGTCCGTTCGATACACAAAAACAAGCACACTCGCGTCGGGATTGTGCTTCAGCTGCTCAGCTACAGCATCGATCACGATTGTATTCACGTCCTCATCCGCGCCAACCGCAGCAACGTGCTTTCGGAGCGACGGCACACGATCAGTCACACTCAACACCTCGCAGGGGCTCAACCACTGTTGAGCTTCAGAGAACTCACCCATCGACGCCGAGAGCAACGCGATGCGAGGTGGCGCGTTGAGTGAGAGCAAGGTCGTGACTACATACTCGAGAGTTGGCCCTCGCCTTGGCGACGAAATCAAATGTGCCTCGTCTACACACACCGCCCGAATCGTGGACACCCAGTCCGAGTATTCGGGGTTTCTGAGAATCGCATCAAAGCTTTCAGGAGTTGCCACGATCAGTTGCGGAGCATCCGGCGGACGATCTGTCATGAGTTCGTCGCTTAACCGGTAGTCTCCGGTGGAGATCTGGACCGAGAATGTCGTACCGATAGCAGCAGAGACCACCTTCGAGATTCGTTGCAGTTCGTCGGCTTTTTCTCGCGCTAGTGCTCGCAAGGGTTCAAGAAGCACTGCACGTCCCCCGTGCTGAACAGCGTCGAGCAGGACCAGCAATCCGACGAGACTCTTCCCGCCGTTTGAGCGAGCACCGCACAAACCGTTGCTGGTGCTGTACGCGCTGGGGCGATGGCAAAACGGCGAGACACAGATCGCCTTCAGCGACGCCAGCCCAATCCTGACGGAGTTGCTGCGAGACTTCGGGCCGCAGCGTAAGTCGTACCATCCGGAGTTCCCGTTCTGGCATCTTCAAAGCGATGGTGTCTGGCGACTCGACACCGAGCTGTCGACACGACCACGCGGCAGCGTGTTGAAACGGGAACTGATCGAGAACAACTCGACGGGATCACTGACTTCGGATGTGCTGGCCGCATTGGACGCGGATCCGACTCTGGCCGGCGAAATCGCTCATCGTGTTCTCGAGGGTCACTTTCCGCAGTCTCTGCATTCCGACATTCTTGATCGCGTTGGGCTCAATGCAGACCTTGTCATCTCACGGCGCAAGAAGCGGGATCCGAAATTCCGCGACCATGTGCTGACAGCCTACGAGTATCGATGTGCTGTCTGCGGATTTGATCTGCGTCTGGGGAACGTGACGGTGGGGCTGGAAGCCGCACACATCAAATGGCACCAAGCTGCCGGCCCGGACACGACCGATAACGGGCTGGCGTTGTGTTCCATCCACCACAAGATCTTTGATCTCGGGGTATTCACGCTCTCAACCGAGCGAGAGATGGTCGTGTCCGATCAGGCGAACGGATCCGATGGTCTGGAGTCGGTCCTGCTGCGTTTTCACGGCCAACCGATCCGTCCTGCGCAGAAGCCGGAGTGGCTTCCGGACGCACGCTTCATCGAGTGGCATCGCCGGGAAGTGTTCAAAGGGAGCGCTCGCTCGTAGCCCAAGGCCCGCGAACTATTTTGGGGAAAATCTTCGTTTTCGTCTGTCTCACTCAGTGAGATTGAACGTGGTTATAAAACGGGCCGGAAGTCTCTGATTGGGCACCGAGACTTTGGGGTTTGAGACCCCTTGGTGGCACCTGTGGGCGTGTCGCGCCGGCGGCGGAAACGGGTGGCGAAACGTCGCGTCGGATCGGCCACACAACGCAACACGTTGCGGACGTTGGCGTTGTTGCGGCGGGTCCGGACGGGCGTCTCTCTCGGCGCACGAAAAAACCCCGGGGTCACGATGTTTCGCTACTCCGGGGTTCAAGTGGCGCGGGCAGGATTCGAACCTGCGACCTCGAGGTTATGAGCCTCGCGAGCTACCGGGCTGCTCCACCGCGCGTCGTTGTGATCTGCATTCTATCGGCAAAGCAGAGGACCGTCGACCCTTGAAAGGCGGGAAATCCGTCTATTTGAACGAATCTGACAGTCATCGCACGACCTGTGATGTCCCGCGAAACTGCTCAGCGTTATGATCGCTTCCGTCTGTTCCCAGTGAGTGGGAACATGAGTTGGATGGAGCATGAATGACTTCATTCTTACAGCTATCGAGTCAGTGGCAGGGCTAATGGAGAGATTTCGAAAGCTGCGAACATGATCACGAAGTTTGTTCCGGCAGGCACGGAATGAATGATCAAACAAGCCGGGCTGTTTATTGGACAACTCTGGAAACTCTGATGGATGATTCATCCCGCAAGTCACCTGCTTCCAGCAGGCTTTCATCCCGCACGACGATGATTCTCGTCGGACTTGTGGTTGCTTTTGTCCTTTTGCAACCATCGCTTGAGAGATGGTCAGGCATCGAACTGCCGGATTTCGTTGACGATTCTGGCCAGGTTGTAGAAAAGGCTCACTCGCAGCCGATCGAGTCAGAATCAGCGTCGGAAAGGGGTGATATCGGCCCTGATTCAACTCGTCCTGAAGTCCCCTCGAGCGACGATCCTACCAGCAAGTTGGGAGAACTTCGCGAGAGCGACAACCGTGTTTTTGTCTCGACGGCTGGGCTGCGTTATCGACCCGGCAGTCAGGAGGGACATCGAATCGATCATGTCCTCAGACACGCCAACGATGATAGATCGCGACCTGTCCACGGCGTCTTCGACGGGGACCGGGATGAAATCTTTGCGATCATTGACGAGGCCTATCTCATCACTCAAGAACGCGGACCGCCGAACGCAACGAGTGATCAACAGGACGGGCGGACCGTTTGGACGATCGACTTGGGGCGACGAATCGGCTACGTCGGAGGGCAGACGGGAGAACGAAGTCATCACCCGGCAGCTCAGCACCTGAAGTTGATCCTGGAGAACGGAACCAATGTCGTCTCGGCATATCCGGTCCGTGTGTTGGGTCGGTGAGCTTCAATCCTCAATGAGGCATACACTCATGTACTACGTCGGTCTCTGTCCCTTGTGTGAAGAGGGTTTGCTGGGGATCCGGATCTGTGGCTCTCAGGCATGGGTGCTGTGCGATGAGTGCGATGCACTCTGGGCGAATCCTCCACAGGAGAACGAAGAGCCGTTGATTGTCCAGGCTGACCCGCGATGTCCTGATTGTGGCCATAGCCTGTGGAATGAGCCTGCACATTGGGCTGACCGTCAGGAGGTCACGGATGCAGGCTGGTGGGAAAATGTTGCTGGCGAAGCTGGCGAGCGAGAGGAATCAGGGGGGCCGAGGACGCCAGACCGGATCGATCCGCTTGTTTGACCAACTGCTTTCAGAAGTCAAAGAATCGAGGCTGACGTCTCGACCAACTTGAATCGACGCTGACCACGCGCCAAGGTGTTATAAGTTGCAATAATTTGCTGTCTTACGACGACGACCAGGTGTTCGGCCACTGTGATCTGGCCTTGACCCGGTAAGTCATCTCGCTTGTAATCCGGCCCGATTCTCATCAGGCGGCCTTATTCCGAGAGAGCCGCATCCCCGTGAACGGATGCACGTTGTGGGAAAGACCTTCGATCGCTATCTGCTGCATCGTTTCCTGTTCATGTTTGTCGGGTTCTTTGCAGCATCCATGGGGCTGTTCGCTGTCGTCGATGGCTTCACTAATCTCGACGGGTTTCAGAGTGCGACTCGGGACCAGGGGACTCTGTCCATGCTCGCGTTCATGGGGCGAAATTACCTGTATCGAAGCAGCTGGGTGTTCGATTTG
This sequence comes from Planctomycetaceae bacterium, assembly GCA_020426325.1. Taxonomy (GTDB): domain Bacteria; phylum Planctomycetota; class Planctomycetia; order Planctomycetales; family Planctomycetaceae; genus JAHBXU01. The sequence goes on from JAGQQG010000095.1 coordinate 13,570, forward strand.
ATTGGCCCGACCCTGGTGACGATGTCTGCGGTCGCTGTCATCGCACTGTTGATCCGTCATGGTGAACTCAATCCCCTCCTGGCAGCAGGAGTTCCCACGTATCGCTTATCTCGACCGTTGATCGTCGGTGTGATCGTGATCCACGTGTTTTTATGTGCGAACAAGGAATTTGTGCTCCCAAGAATCGCCATTCACCTCACAGACACGCATGGACAATCGGCCAGTGATGCGCAGTTGGTTGAGACGCAGCCTGATCGCCTGACGGGAATGTACATTTCGGGGGATGAACTGATCCGAGCCACGCGGACGTTGCGCGGTGCTGAGTTCCTGCTTGGTGGATCGAGGCTGGTCCGAGAGTATGTCACTTTGAAGTCCAATGAAGCGGTCTATTACCACTCCAGTGGCTCGGAACCGGCCGGCTGGAAATTGATTGACGTACAACCTCGTTTTGAAGAACTGAAGCTCACCGATCTGGGTGCCAAGACGATTATCCCTCAACCGAATGGCACTGATGTGTTCGTGATCACGGATGTCTCGTGTGACCAGCTTCACAATAAAGGGACAAGCTTCAAACTGCTGTCCACCCCCGACCTGATCCGTCGAGTGCAACGCCCGACCTCGGGGGCTTCCATACAGCGTGCACAACTGCTTCATCTGCATGAGCGTTTGACCCGTCCGATTTTGAACATCATCGGAATCTTTCTGGTCATGCCATTGTTGATTCGTCGTGAGTCGCGGAGTCTGGTCAGCAACATTGCAGTCAGTATGGCAGTCCTCGCCCTGATTGTTGGATTGACCGAGACATTCATGTACATGGGAAAAGCCGGTTTGATCAGTCCAGACACGGCAATTTGGATCCCACTCATGATTGGGGGCGCCATGGCTGCTTGGCTTTCACCCCGCGCACAGACCTGAAAGTTGTAAATCTTTATCGACATACACCTTGTGTTGTTTTCCCGGGGACAGAAACAATGCAGAACGGCAGGGCGATCGACTTTGGTTGCCATCCCGACATCGACTTATCGAAGAATTCGGGAACTCCGAATGGTTAGACGCCGTCCTTAATCTGTAGATCAAAACGATTGATCATGTCGCAAACCATGTGAATTCAGGGCCGCATGGTCCCCACTCACGTGATCCGCAGAATGGTTGGAACGGTTCGACTTTCGAAGAGCGAAGAATTCGGACGAACGATCGACACAAGAGTTGACGACAATCGAAATTGTGCGATAGTTTGATGTTAGGGAAATCGCTCACGAACACCCACCACTCTGCTTCCCGCCTCTGCCGGGAGAGATGCGATTTCGTCGAAGGCCTTGTTCACCACCAGATGAGACGTCAGGTCCTGTCACTGACAAATCAGAAGAGGCACAGAGATGGCTGAAAACCGTGCGGTTTGGGGCATTGAGATTGGACAATCGGCTCTCAAGGCAATCAAGTTGCAATATGCCGAGTCATCCGATCAGGTGGTGGCTGTCGCGTTTGACTATGTGCCCTTCCCCAAGATTCTGAGTCAGCCGGATGCGATCCCGGAAGAACTGATTCCACAAGCGGTCGACACCTTTCTCTCCCGCAATGATGTCCAGGGGGACTTGGTGGCCATCAGCGTGCCGGGACATTCTGCTCTGGTCCGATTCATTCAGCTGCCACCGGTCGAATCGAGTAAGGTCGGTGAAATCATCAAGTATGAAGCCCGGCAGCAGATTCCTTTTGCACTTGAGGAAGTGATCTGGGATTACCAGCCGCTCGGCAGCGGGATCGAAGAAAGCGGCTTCATGCTCGACGCCGAAGTCGGGCTCTTCGCCATGAAACGTGACCAGGTGATGCAGCAGATGCGTCCCTTCATGAATGCAAAGATTGAAGTCGAACTGGTTCAGATCGCCCCGCTCGCGCTGTACAACGTGTTGTGTTTCGACCAACTGGGAATTCGTCCGGACACCGAGGGGGCCGGCCAGGACGAGCACACGATCGTGCTCGACATGGGTTGCGACAATACGACGCTTCTCGTGTCTAACGGCGCAAAGATCTGGGTGCGAAACGTGCCTGTTGGTGGCAACCATTTCACCCGGGCGTTGACGAAAGACATGAAGCTCAGCTTCGCCAAGGCTGAGCACCTGAAATGCAATGCGACCAAGTCTCCCGATCCTCGCGCTGTTTTCCAGGCATTGCGACCCGTCTTCAATGATTTCGTTTCAGAGATTCAGCGGTCGATCGGCTACTTCTCCAGCGTGAACAGACAGGCGAAGATCTCCCGGGTAATCGGGTACGGCAACGGTTTCAAACTGGCTGGACTTCAGAAGTTCCTCCAACAGAACCTGCAATATGACGTGGAACGTCCGGACACGTTCCCGAGTCTGGCGGGCGACTCGGTTCTGAACACGCCGTTGTTTCAGGAGAACCTGCTCGGGTTTGCAGTTCCCTACGGACTTGCCCTGCAGACGCTCGGCATGTCACGAATTCGCACATCGCTGCTCCCGCCAGAGATGGCGATTGCACGTCAGGTGCGGCGCAAGAAGCCATGGGCTGTCGCGACAGCTGCACTGCTGCTCACCAGCACGGCTATCTCGATGGGTGCTAATGGTCTTTCGTATGGCACGGTACACACCGACCAGTGGGAAAATGCCGTCAAGGAGGAAAAGGATCTTAAGACCGAGATCACCACGCTGACTGGAGCCTACGACAAGCAGAAAGCGGAGTTCGATAAGATTCGCAAACAGGCCAACTACCTCGTTGAGGGACGACGAGACATGAAGTGGCTGGAGGTCTACAAGGCGATCAACGAATGCCTGCCCCGCGACGGTAACGACGAAGCCGAGACTTTGCCGATCGAACTGCGAAATCGGATCTCGATTACATCCATCACTTGTGAGCATACAAAGAATCTTGAGACCTGGTTCGCAGAACTGACGGAAGAGCAAAAAGAGAATATGAATCCGGCTGAGTTGGCAGCCGGCCCTAAAGGGGAGGGTTACATCTTTCGGCTGCAAGGAACGCACTATCACCGCGAGGAAGAGAATCCCCAGATGTGGGATATCCTTTACGTCAAAAATGCCTTCCTCGAACCTGGATTGTGGCAGTGGACTGTGGAGGCGGAAGATGGGACTCAGCAAGATGTGCGACGGATGGGCATCTCCCACGCGACGGCCGAACTCATGGGCGCCCCGTATCCAACCGAGTACTACATCAACGGACTCCAGGCAGCCATATCGGGAGATACTGGCCCCGTATCCCGGACAGGGTTGAATCCGGGCTACTCCCCCGTTCGCAGATCGCCAACCGTTCGAACACAGACACCGACCAGGTCAAGAAGCAGAAAGGGCGAAGCTGAAGATGATTACGGAGGCAGCTCTCGGTTCAATACCGGTTCGGTCGGTAGTATTCAACCTGGTGTCGACTCAGAAGATGTCAGATTAATCGAGCAGACAGATTTTCTGGTCACTTTTGCCTGGCAACCCGTTCCGAAGCCTGAACGTGGCGATGATCCGTTGGCGGCGGCAGGAGGTGCCGCGACGGGTGGACAGCCGTCGGCCGCACAGCCACCAGCGACGCAAACACCTGCAGGTGGAAATACTGCTGGAGAGAAGGAAGAGGAAACCAATTTCTAGTGGTGAGGGTGATTCGTCGGATCGAGAGCCGACACAATACCAACCGTTTTTGTCATCAACTTGTGATAGAGAGTCATTCCTGATTCTGAGCTGAGACTAATCGGTTTCTGATTCTCATCTTTTCAAAGGTCAGCAGCCGGTCAACTGAACCAAGGATCGTACGATGGATAAGCTCGAACCGATTATTCGGCATCGCTTTTGGATTCTGTTTGCGATTTCGTTGCCGCTGGCCATGACCGGGTATTTCCTGGCCAATGGTGAAATGCAGGCCGCAACGGAAAAGAAGGAGCAGGAACTCGAAGGTGTTTTGAAAGGCGTTCCCAAAGGGACGACAGAACCAAACAAGGACTATGAAGAAGGCTTGCAGGCCATCAACAAGGAACTGCAGGAAGAGAACAACATTGAGATCCAAAAACTCTGGGAAGCTCAGCGCGACCGGATGGACTGGCCGGAGATCATGCTTCAATATCTGCCGGACACCCACCGTGGAGAAATCGACCGACCTGGACGGAAGCAGTTTTCGAGAGAGTATCCAGGGATCATCAACCGCCTGTGGCGACGCGTTCAGCCCGTTGTCTCAGATCCACCGCCGGTAGGACTGAATGTCGACTGGCCACAGAAAGTTTTGTTGCAGCCAGAGACGCTGCAGGGCGCCGTCGATTCCACAATTGGTCTCTATTCGGAGCCCAGCTCAGAGCAGGTCTGGGATGCACAAGAAGATGTCTGGTTACTGGAGTTGATCTTCGACGCCATCGTGCGGACGAACCAGAGTGCGACTTTCATTGGCGACGCGCCCGTACGCCGGATCGATCAACTGTATCTCACTGGTGGTAGTGGAGAAAGCTCCGTAGCCGCTCAGCAGGCTGCCGGAGGAGGCGGTGGTGGTGGTTTCGGAGGCGGTGGGTTTGGTGGTGGTGGTGGTGGCTTTGACGGCCAACGTATTGCTGAAGACTACGAAAACGACGACGATGGAAAAGGCCGGTCGAGGTCGAGGTCCGCATCACGTGTCGCAGAGGACGGGATGGGAGGGGGCGGAACCAGCACCGCAATTGGATTCGATATCGCTGAAGAGATCGGCCCCGAAGTTCCGCCGGCCGGGATGGAGGCCGCTGCAGCCAGTACAGGTGGATTTGGTGGTGCCAGAACTAGCGGTCAACGAATTGCCGAAGATTATGATGGTGGTGGAGGGGGCGTGCCCGGAGGTAGTGCGGCCGGTGACATCAAGATGTTCCGTTATGTCGGCAAGCCATCGGATGTGGAAAAGGCTCCCTATCAGGAGAGAGCGTTCTACATGAGCGTGATTGTCATGCTTCCTGACGTGCCCAATTTTCTGACGGAGCTGGCGAGTTCGGAGTGGCCCATCCGCATCGGCCGCTTTCATATTGGGCAGAATCCTTACCGGGACGGCTCCACTCGAACCATGGCGAGTAGTGCCAGACGGAGTACACGGATCAGTAGTCGGGGGCGCAGTAGTGGCAGACGCGTTGCCGAAGACGATGACGATGATTCCACGTTTCGCAGTCTGGGGAGTGGCTTCGGTCGAGCAATGTCCGGAGGACTTCCGAGTGGGGGTGGAGGTTCCAGTCGAATGCGTGGTGCCAGTCGGGCGGGCGGCTTCAGTCGGTTGAGTGGAACCTTGGTGCTGCCACCGACGATGGTCGGCCCGTTCGATATCGATCCCTACTGGTTCACGAATCCCGATCTGGTGCAGCTGGACTTCTACGGCGTGATCACGATGTACAAGCCGATTACCAACGCTACGATCGAGAAGAAGTCTGATGGGACAACCGAGGCAGAGTCTCTCAAAGAGATCGAACAAACGGAAGCTGCTGTGGAAGCCGCTGAAAAAGCTGCTCCCGCCGAGGATATATCGGAAGCGGTTGATTCCTCAGAAACCTTGGACCCAGGAACATCACAACCATCTGCACCTGAAGACTCGACCGACCCCGAGTCGGCTGATGAACCCCTTGATCAGGGAGAAGCAACGGATGCGACTGGTGAATCGGCCCCTTCTGAGGAATCACCCCCTGAGGAATCGCCAGCAGACGAGGCGAGTTCTGAACAGGAATGAGCGAGACTTTCGGCTGTCAGATTCCTCTCAACACGAAACACGTATGGTGAGTTATGGCGGGTAAATTGAAGGGCATCAACATCAAAGGATTCTTCGTCAAACATGGCGAGAAGCTGGTGTTCGGCCTCGTGGCAGCGTTTGCTGCATATGTACTTTTCGGTACGAACTGGGTGCCCTTTCAGCACCATCCGCTGGAAATCACCAACGCGGTCGAGGAAGCGAAGGATAAATTGCATCAGAAGTCCTGGCCGCAGGAAGAGCAGACCCAGTTTGTGGTCAGTGCTGATGAGTCTGTCGGAGCGCTCGTCTCGAACATCCGGACGCATGTGGACCCCTCGCCCTATCTGCTTTCAGAGAACTTTGAATTTGATCTTTATGGGACCACTGCCCCGATCACGGAACCCGAATTCATGCCCGTCCAGGCGTTGAGAGCCGATGCAGGTCATCTGGTGATGTTCGTCATTCCCGAGGAAGAGGAGCCCGATCTTCTCGAGGATCCGGCGGTCACCTCCACCGATGAGAAAGCCCCGATGGATGACGAGGCAGACATTCCGGACCAATTCAAGTCCCGTGACACCTTTTCGCAAGTCCCCGGATCTTCGGCACGCCGTGGATCGTCCGGAGGAAAAAGGAAGGGCAAAGGCGAGGATGACGACAACTTCGGTGGAGCGCTCTCGCTCGGAAGGGGTGGTCTCAGGTTCGGTGGCGGAGATGATGATGATGATGATTACGACTCGACTGAACAGGGTGGCCGTGCAAGAAGCGCTGCTTCAACGGGTGAAGGCCGCGGACAGCGATATGTCGCCGTCCGTGGAGTTGTGCCTCTGCATGAGCAGATCAACAAAATCAAGAAAGCCTCAAATGTTGGTCGAGCGACTGCTGAGATGTTGTATGAACTCATGAACTTTGAATTGCAGCGCATGAAGATGCTTCCAGAAGCTGATGATCCGTGGAGTGGGGATTGGGAACCGGTCGACATTGAAGTGTCCAAGGAAGTTCTGCGTGACGCAGTTGGTTTTGATGCCGAAGTGGTTGAGGGCATCGTGACGGATAGCGTGATTACCATGCCACTTCCTGAGTTGGTGATGGGGCGGTGGGGGCAGAACGCCACGCATCCCGACTTGGAAAACTTCACTCTGACGGATGACGAAATCGACCTGGAGATGAAGATCTACGAACAACTTCTCAAGCGACATCAGGAGGAAATCGCGGATGCGCCTGAGGAACCCATCGAAAAGGGAGGGTTCGCGGATCTGATGGGAGCAAACAGCCGACGATTGGCCGGAACCGTCGGTCGAGGCGGAAATGGTCTCCGCGTGGCAGAAGATGATGGTCCCCAAGGTGGATTCGGCCGTGCACCGACCGGATCCGGCAGATTGCAGAGCGGGGCCCGCATTGCTGAAGATGAAGATGACGGCCCGTCGGGATTTGGGGGGCGCGGTTTAAACTTTGCCGCTGCATCAAGAGGGTACACACAGACCGTCAGCGCGGATGACTTCCTCAACGAGTTCAAGGACATCCAGGACGAAGAACTGAAAACCAAGCTTAAGGCCTATGTCGAAGATAAGATTACGGCATCGGGGCAGTTGTTGCTCTTCAGGTATCTGGACTTTGACGTCGAGCCAGGTGCGACTTACAAGTACCGCGTGCGTCTCGAAGTAGCCAACCCCAACTACGGTCGCAAGAGTTCGGAAGCAGCCGGGATCGCGGAAGTGGTGGAGGGACAAACCCGCAAGACCGAGTGGAGTAACATCACGGATCTCGTCCATGTCCCGCGCGACGCAGAGTACTTCGTGACAAAGGTTGATCAACCACGAGGTGGGACATCCCTGGCGACATCAAATTTTGCCATCTACAAATGGGATCCGGAATACGGAACTACGGTGGCGGTGAATAATCTTGATGTGGAACTGGGACAGGAAGTCGGTGGACCCGTCAAGACTCACGTACTCGACCCGGCACAATACACATTCGAGGTCGAAGACTACCTGTTCCAGACGGGTGATGTCCTCGTGGATGCTGTCGGTGATGAGACCATCCAGACCCGTCAGCATCCCGACCTGCAGATTGCTACGGGTAGAGATTTGGAGTTGTCTAACCAGGCGATTGTCCTTCAAGGGGATGGCCGACTGGTAGTGATCGACGAGGTGACAGGGCGAGGTGATCTCGAACAACGGAAAAAGTTGCTTGGCTTTGAGCAAAGGCTTTACGAGGACATCAAGGATGCCAGCGTCAAAGAGGACCAGTACGCGAACGCAGGAGGCGGAATCTTTGGCGAAGATTATGATGACGTCAAAGGAGGTTCGGGTGGTAAAGGCAAGGACGATGGAGGTCGCGGACGAAGTCGAAGGCGGAACCCGCTTGGCAAAGGCAAGGGCAGAAACGTTCGGATCGCTGACGACGGCTTGTGATCCTGTGAAAAGTAGAACGACTGTTCGTCTGCTTGTCTAAGGTATCCATGACTCTGCATCGGACTTATTCCGCGTCCGACCTGTTGGTACATCATCTGGATGAGACCTCTTCCGACTGAGTTGGCCGGGCAGCGCGTGACCGTCATGGGACTGGGGCGTTTTGGGGGCGGACAGGGTGCGGTTGAATTTCTCTGCTCACAGGGGGCAGATGTCACCGTTACCGATCGCCGTTCTTCCAAAGAACTCAGCGACATCCTTGAGCAGTTCGCTGTTGCCTCAAACCTCCATTGGCACTTGGGAGGACACCAGGAGGAGGATTTCTGTGAGGCCGATCTGCTGGTCGTGAATCCGGCTGTCCATCCGGGGAACCCATTCGTCGAACTGGCACGCCATCGAGGGGTCAAAATCCGGTCCGAGATCGGTCTGTTCTGGGAAGGATGTCCGGGGCGCATCATCGGCGTGACCGGGACGAATGGAAAATCGACGACGGCTACCCTGATTCACGATTGTCTGAAGGAAAGCGGTCGACGTGCTTGGCTTGGGGGGAACATCGGCGGAAGCCTGCTGATGTCACTGGATGACATCGTAGAAGACGACTGGGTCGTGCTTGAACTCAGCAGTTTTCAACTGATGTCGCTGAACGAAATGCGGGTGAGTCCTCGGGTGGCTGTTGTCACGAACTTCGCCCCCAACCATCTCGACTGGCACCGGGACCTCGACGAGTATCGGCACGCCAAACAGACCATTCTCCGCTGGCAAACTGAAAACGATATCGCGGTGCTCAACGGCGAGGATGAGGTTTTCAACTGGCCCGTTCGAGGGAGAAGACTAGTCATCGATGGCGCATCATTGCCATCCGGAGTTCCACCCGCACTGCGAGGGCAACATCAGTCACGCAACATCGCCGCCGCTGCGACTACTGTGCGTGCCATCGGCGTCACGGACGATGCAATCGCTCGGGCCGTTGCCCGGTTCGAGGCATTGCCGCACCGCCTGCAGTTCATTGGCGAAAAGCACGGCCGTCGTTTCTACAACGACTCCGCAGCGACGACACCCGAATCAACCCTGGCTGCTCTCACGAGTATTGAGGGACCAATCGTCCTGCTCGTTGGAGGTGCAGAGAAGGGAGCCGATCTCGGTCCGTTGGCGGACGGCATCCACCGATTTGTGAAGGCAGCGGTCCTGATGGGACAGGTGGCCCCCGAAATAGACCGGCGACTCGAAGTGGTCGCCAGGGAGAGTCCAGACCCTAAGCCGCAGCGAGTGATCGCGACCTCGTTCGAGGATGCCATGTCACATGCAATCAAACTGTCCTCTCCCGGCGATGTGATATTGCTTTCCCCCGGCTTTTCAAGCCATGGCTGGTTCACCAACTATGTCGACCGCGGCGAACAGTTCGTTCGGCTGACACATGACGCAACTCTTTTGGATCGCACAGGTTCGGATTGACCAAACCGCGACAACCTGATACTCCTCCTGCGAAACGATCCGATCCCCGCAAGGAGGCCCGCCATGGTCCAGCGATTGATTTGCTGTCTCAGTGTCTTGTGTGTGTCCGTGACGTCCGCATTCGGTTCAGACCGATCGACCGATACCGCTCCACCCGCACCCCCAATGGCGACGATAGCCCCCCACGCGATCACCCCTGCGCCGCTCCCATTGGAAAGTTCTGCTCTTTCGCCTGTCGAACATCTGCGGCGGGCAGCTGATCATCTTGACGCGGCGGCTGTTGGAGACCTTAGTGAAGATTTCAAAAAAGAAGCACAACGATTCCGGAAGACCGCTGACGAAATCGAACGGGAGGTTGAGAGCCAGTTGGGTGTGTTGAGAGCCGAACTGAAAACCATTCAACAAACGATTCGGGAGCTCGAACAATTTACCCACTCGACCGATCAGATACAGGTCAATTTACAGATCATCGAAGTCGATGTCACAACTGCACAGCAGATGGGACTTGATCTTGGATTTCTTTCCAAGACCGAGCCGAATTTGAATGGAAGCACCATTCAATTGGCTTCAGGAACTTTCGGCAACCGGGCAATGTTCGAACTCGATCGTCACGAAGAGCTCTCATCATGGATCAGCAATCTAGTGGACAAGGGGGCAGCCAAAGTGCTGGCTGAACCTAGACTCGTGACGACCAGTGGACGGCCAGCGACCCTCCACAGCGGGGGTGAGTTCCCTATCTTGATCCCGAAGGAGGTCGGGGAAGTAAATGTCAAATGGCGAGAATTTGGCGTCCGTGCAGAGATCCTGCCGATTATCCTCGAAAATGGTCGTGTAAAACTGGACGTTGCACCAGAGGTCAGCGAGCGAGACTTCACGAACAGCGTGGCGATCGAGGGCACGGTCGTTCCAGGCATATCGACACGACGAGTGAATACCCAAGTGGAGATGAGTTTCGGGCAGACTCTCGTGATCGGAGGGTTGGTTTCTAAGTCTCGGGAAAAAATTCAAGTCCCTCCAATTCTGAGCAAGATACCCGAACTCTCGCAACTCTTTCGTGAAACTGGTGAATCAAACCAGGAACGCGAGAAGCATCTTCTCGTATTTGTGACTCCTTCACTTGTAAAGAACTCAGCAGACTGACTCAATGTAGACTGACACCAGTTTTCTTCGATCAGGGGATAAGCGTTTCTCTTGAATTGCAAATAAACGCTGATTTCTCACGATGCTCTCGATCTGGTGGCGCCTGTCAGCCAGATCGTTGTTCCCTCTGGTCAGGTGTTCTTCTACAATCCGTCTCAGTGCTCAGTTGATGATTTCACTTCTTGAGACACGGACGGGGTAGGAGCACGATGCGAGTATGGCCGGGGCAGTCGTTTCCGTTGGGGGCGACATGGGACGGGTACGGGGTGAACTTCGCTCTGTTCTCGGAACACGCGACACGGGTGGAGTTGTGTCTGTTTGATGCAGCAACGTCTCGGACCGAGGCGTTATGCATTCCTCTCCGTGAGCGGACGGACTTTGTCTGGCATTGCTATCTGCCGGATGCCAAACCGGGCCAGTTGTATGGGTATCGGGTTCATGGTCCATATGCGCCCGACCATGGGCATCGGTTCAATGCTCACAAGGTGCTTCTCGACCCGTATGCCAAGGCAATCGGACGGGACGTCATCTGGCACGATGCGATGTTCGGATATCGCGTCGGTGACCCGGCGGAAGACCTGTCGTTCGACGATCGCGACAACGCCCATTGTGCGGCTCTGGGTGCCGTCACTCAACGAAAGTTTCGCTGGGGGAAAGACCGGTCTCCGAATACCCCCTGGCATAAGACGGTCATTTACGAGGCCCATGTCAAAGGGATGACCATGCGTCACCCGGACGTCCCGCCTCACCTTCGAGGAACATACGCTGGTTTGGCGACAAAGCCCGTGATTCAGCATCTTCTCAAGCTGGGGATCACTGCGGTCGAACTACTGCCCGTGCATCACAAGGTGAACGACAGGCATCTCGTCGATAAAGGGTTGAGCAACTACTGGGGGTATAACACGCTGTCGTTTTTCGCTCCGGACACCCGACTGGCCGCAGCGACGTCGCCCCATGAGACGATCAATGAGTTTAAAAAGATGGTGCGGACTCTGCACCGGCATGGGCTCGAAGTCATTCTCGACGTC
>JAGQQG010000096.1 GCA_020426325.1 Planctomycetaceae bacterium
TTCTTCGGCAACTCACTTGCTAACATCGGCGACCTCGACGGTGATGGTGTGTCCGAATTGGCCGCCAGCGCGAATTGGGAAGATGACAGCGGAATACTTCATGGTGCCGTTTATCTTCTGAGTCTGGCTGGAGCGCCGTCGGTGCGGGTTGTTGATGATGGGGATGCGGGGTTCTCGACGGATGGTTCCTGGACGGCTGTCAGTAATGCGGGCGCTCGTGAGGGGGATTTGCGGCATTCGGCTCAGGGGATTGGTGACGATGTGGCCCGGTGGACCTTCACCGGGCTGGCTCCGGGGAATTACCGTGTGTCGGCGACTTGGGTGCCGCATGTGAATCGGGCGACCAACAGTCCGTTCAGGGCCTTTGATGGTAACAGAAACGTGCTGGGGTCGGTGCTCGTCAATCAGGAACTCGTGCCGGATGACTTCTCCGCGAACGCCAGCTTGTGGGAAGACCTGTTCGTCGTGTCCGTCACCGATGGCACGTTGTCGGTCGAACTGTCCGATGCTGCGAATGGCTATGTGATCGCGGATGCGATTCGAGTTGAACCGGCACTGGCTCCCGTCGCGCCTGCGGTGTCGATCATTGATGATGGCGAAGCGGGCTTTGCGACAACCGGCAACTGGGTGCAGCCTGCGGCTGCGGTCGGTCGGGAAGGGGATCTTAAACACAGTGCGGCTGGCATCGGGAACGACAAGGCGACGTGGACCTTCACCGGTCTGACGCCCGGACATTACTTCGTCGCGGCTACGTGGCTGGAGCACGTCAACCGGGCCACCGATGCACCGTTCCGCATCCTTGATGGCACCGGCGGGGCGGAGTTGGCAGCCGTGCGGATCAATCAGGAACTGGCTCCCAATGACTTTTTCGATGCGGGCAGCAACTGGGAACAGCTCGCGCATGTGACGATCACCGGCACCGAACTGGTCGTTGAGTTGACTGACGATGCGAATCAGTACGTCATCGCCGACGCCATCCGCATCGAGCGAACGGACACCCCACCACCGCCCCCGCCGTCGGTCATCATTGACAACGGCGACGCCGGCTTCTCAACGTCAGCCGGCTGGAACCCAGCCGCGACCAGCATCGGCCACGAAGGGGATCTGCTTCATACCTCGCCGGGCACCGGTTCACGCATCGCCACCTGGACGTTCACCGATCTCACCCCCGGCATGTACCGGGTGTCAGCGACGTGGTTCGCATACACGAATCGCGCCACCAACGCTCCGTTCACCATCCGAGACGGCATCGCCGGCCCGGTACTGGACACCGTGCTCGTCAACCAGCAACTGGCTCCCAACGACTTCACCGACGCCGGCAGCGACTGGGAAGACCTCACCACCATCACCATCACCGGCAACACCCTCACCGTCCAACTTACCAACAACGCCAACGGCTACGTGATTGCTGACGCGATCCGGATTGAATCCATCGGGTAACAAACATTCAGCCTGTCTCAAAACTAGGGATTCGGTTCGCTGGACGGCAGCAGCACCCAGTCTCCGTCGGCTGATTTCCAAGGTTGCTGTGCGTCTGACGGAGGTGTGCCTTCGTCGTCCTGCTGGTTGGGGCCGATCGAGTACAGCAGCGGTCGTCCGTCCTCAACGCGATAGGTGAGCAGTGCTCCCTCCTTCGAGTATGGATCCGGTGGAACCGCCAGGAGCAACTGGGGCGTCAATGCGGCCAGATTCTCAGGCCATTTCCCCTCCCGGCGTCGATACTGCTCCAACGCGATCGCAACGAGGGCCGCTTCATGGATCATGTTCGTCCAAGCGACTTGCCTCCCATAGTTGTAGTTATGACTGAATCTCGTTCCATAAAATACGGCCACGGGAAGCAGTCGCTCTCGGTCTGCTGACTTCAGCAGCGACTCCGTCTCCTGATAGAACTGTGACTCATCGAGCGGTGTGAGGGGATCGCGGAACGTTTCGAAGTCCAATTCGCTCAGCTCGTGCATCTTCTCCTGCACGGTTCGTCGGTCCGCGATCTGGGCGATGATCGCGGCAGCGGCAAGTTCGAACTTGGTGTTCTCCAATGCTTCCGCAGCCTGTTCGGGCAGGCCACTGAGCTCTGGAAAGAGTTCCTTCTCGCCGATGCCTTCCAGATGACTCAGCAAGAGCCTGATTCCTTCGATTGTGAATTGCCCGTTGCCTTGTCCGTCATCGGTAAAGGACTGCTGGAGGAAGTCGTCAACCAACCGATGTTCGCCCGTCCAGCGAATCTCGAACGGCCGTCCACCTAACATTTCCTCAAGACCTTGTGACAACCTGTTCAGATCGTCACCCGAGAACAGGTCGGGGTATTCCATGACAGCGGCTGCGATCAGTTGTGAAATCGTCCTCACGTGGGCAATTGCCACAAGGTCAGCGATCGCTCCATCAAAGCTCTGCCGCGCATGGTCGGGCAGATTCATCATGGCAGACAGCAGCGTCATGGCTCGCGGTCCGTCCCGCTCTTCCAACGCGACGTACGTCGCTCCCTTCAGGTATCTCAAAACCATGCGGAGGTCCTGAGTCTGAGCCAAGAGGATGTGGCATCCCGGAGTGCCGGATTCGTTGTAGTCCTCCCAGCCGTGTGTGTTGAACCATCGTGTCCATGCGTCATTCCCCGGGTCGCGATTGATGAAGCCCAACTGTTCACACTCGCCCCCAGCGATGAAAAGTTGGATCGGCACCTCCATCTCTGCCAGATACTCCTTCACCTGCGGCCAGCGGGGATCGCTCGGACATTCATCCAGCACGTCGATCGCAGAGAAAGGCTCACCAGCTGCGTCGTACAACTCTCTCCGGCGATCAATCGCTACCAGTCCATTTCGATAGTGCGGCCATGCGCGCTCGGCTTCCGGAATCTCGCGATTGATCTCGTCGTGCTCCTCGACAAGGTCAAACGTGATTGTCGGTTCTGCCCAGACATAGCGAACAAAGAGGAACAAGCAAACAGTCGCCAGAAACACCGCTGACACAACCGTCGCTTGCCAGATCCGTCGCCAGAGATGCCACCCGAGAGAACGGCAACGAACCTTCGACCGACGGATGAGTTGAGCAGATTCCTTCGCCGAACCGAATGACTGCTGCAACTCTTCGACCGTATGACCGGCACGCAACCCGTCTGCAAAGTGAGCACATAACTCGGCCGCCACGTCGGACCGCTCTCTGGGCCAGAGACGGGACCGCTGGACGACTTCGTCGACAGTTTGCAGCAGGGGGAGCGGTAGATCGAACTCGGTCATGGCGTTCCGGTAATCGAGGGAGCCGCTCAGGCGTCCGCACAGCAGATCCCGCCACGGCGTCATGCGGACGCGGAACCACCAGCTGTCCTGTTCACGCAGGGTCTCCACGAGGGCTTCGCTGGTCATCCGGCACCCCCTTCCAGCGCGGGGTTTGCACTCGGCGGGAGTACCCCCAGAGCCAGCATGGCTTGCGTGACGGTCTGCCACTGTTTGGTGTCCGTCGCCAGCCGACGTTTACCCTTGGCCGTCAGGGAGTAGTACTTCCGGACTCGGCCGTTGTCAGCCTCGGCTTTCTTCGAGCGGACGATGCCCTGAGCTTCAAGGTTGTACAGCATGGGATACAGCGTCGACTGCCCCATCTTCAGCAGCCCGTCCGACTCCCGGTTGAGAGCCTCGACCAGTTCGTAGCCGTACTTCGGGCCGCCTTCGAGCAACTTCAGGACCGCCACCGGTCCCGCCCCCCGCATCAACTCACGTTCAATCTGCATGCTGACCTCCGATGGTATGTGTAACATACTATGCATGGTAAATGTGTCTGTCAATAACTTCAATGTCGGAGATCTCGCAGAGACGCAGAGAAAGGCACGAGAAGTGGTCTTTCCGCGAGGATTGATGGGTTCGCTCACCACTCGCAAAATCGAAGATGACAGACCACTGAATCATTTCTTCTCTGCGGGCTTTGCGTCTCTGCGAGAGATTCCTGTTCAACGATGATTGTCAATGGACGGTGTCAGTACGCCAGATTGAGACTCGCCGTTAAGATGAACCAAGGATTTCACGGATAAAATGTTTCGTCCGTCCGTGTCATCCGTGAAATCCGTGGTCCTCACCTCTCCCCGCTGTTAGTGATGGTGTCTCGAACAACATGAAAGCACTTGTGAAAGCGAAAGCCGAGCCGGGTCTATGGCTCGAAGACGTACCGGAACCTGAGATCGGCATCAATGACGTTCTGATCCGCGTCGAGAAGACGGGCATCTGCGGGACCGACCTGCACATTTACAACTGGGACGAGTGGGCACAGAAGACGATCCCGGTGCCGATGGTCGTCGGGCATGAGTTTGTCGGAGAGATCGTCGAGGTCGGCTCGAATGTCCACGACTTCTATCCGGGCGAGATCGTCAGTGGCGAGGGGCACGTCGTCTGTGGTCACTGTCGCAACTGTCTGGCCGGGCGACGTCATCTGTGTGCGGAGACGGTCGGCATCGGCGTGAACCGCACGGGAGCGTTCGCTGAGTACATCGCCATCCCGCAGACAAACGTCTGGCATCATGAACCAGACATCGACCGCGAAGTGGCCTCCATCTTCGATCCGCTCGGCAACGCGGTGCACACGGCCCTGTCCTTCGACGTGCTGGGCGAAGACGTGCTGATCACGGGAGCCGGCCCCATCGGCTGCATGGCGACAGCCGTGGTTCGACACGCGGGCGCCCGGTTCGTCGTGGTGACCGACGTGAACCCCTGGCGACTTGAACTGGCCAAGCAGATGGGAGCCACACGCACGATTAATGTCTCCCAAGGGAGTCAAGAGCTGAGAGTCAAGCGTCAAGAGCCTGAGAGAAGGAATCCGCTCGACTCTCAACCCTCAACCCTCAACCAACAACCAACATCACACGGCGACCAGTTACTCAAAGAGGTCCAATCCGAACTTGGCATGAAAGAAGGCTTCGACGTGGGCCTCGAAATGAGTGGCAACGCGTCCGCCTTCCGCGACATGCTGGCCAACATGTGCCACGGCGGCAAGATTGCCATGCTGGGCATCCCTTCAGCACCGATTGCGATAGACTGGAACACGGTCATCTTCAACATGCTGACGATCAAAGGCATCTACGGCCGCGAGATGTACGAGACGTGGTACAAAATGACCGTCATGATCCAGGGCGGCCTCGACATCACCCCCGTCATCACCCACCGCTACCCCTACAACGAGTTTGAAAAGGGCTTCCAAGTCATGAAAAGTGGTGAGAGCGGGAAGGTGATTCTGGACTGGAGTGGTGTCTGATCGTGTGCCACCTTCTCACGGTTCCGCCGCCCTGCGTGTTCGCACTCTGTTTCGATTGATCCGACGCACGGACGAGGCGCTGGCACCGCTAGTAAGACTGCTGACAGTCGGCGGTGTTGGACTCATGTTCGCTGCGGGGATCGCAAGGGCCCCTGAAGGAATTGTGATCTGTGGATGCCTCGTGTTCTTCTCCGGCCGGACGATCGGAGCGGGATTACCAGCACTACAAGGAGTGCTGAGGGCGATCTTACTCATTCGGAAATCGATCCAACGATCGGAGGGTCTCGCCGGCGTTTGGTACGACATGCTCGTCCTGCTGTTCCTCTGCGGATTGCTGTTTGGCCTATTGCGAATCATTGCAACTTATGTCTGGCTGCTCGTTGAGTGACATACATGGCTACGAAGCCAGGTAGCAACTGCGTCCTGCTGATCGAATCCGGGCAGGAGTCCCTGGACTTTGGGGGAAACTCTGAGCAATCAGTCTGCTGATTCAGATTCCACACTCCTGGTTCACAAGAACTTAACAGTCCAGTTTCACAATCAGTTAGACACCAAATGGGGAAATGTCTGCCTGATGAACATCACTGTTCCGAAAGTTTTGCTTTGTCTGTTGCTGGTCCTGCCCGCGAGTTGTTCGCAGCGGTCCGGGATTTCGCGTGAGTCGGGGTCGGCTCTTTCGTCCGGATCGGAGACGGAGCATGCGGCCGATGCACCGTCCGGGAGTGTGAAGCTCACGGGGTCCGGGGCGAGCTTTCCGTTTCCGCTGTATGACCGCTGGTTCAAGCAGTTCAGCGGTGAGCATGAGGGCATCCGCATTGATTATCAGGCCAAGGGGAGCGGTGCGGGAATCAAGGACTTCACCAACGGGACCGTCGATTTTGGAGCAAGCGATGCAGCGATGACCGATGAGGAGATCGCACAGGTCGATCAGGGCGTCGTATTATTGCCGATGACGGCTGGGGAAGTGGTCTTCGCCTACAACCTGGACGGGGTCGAACACCTCAAGCTCTCACGAGACGCCTACGTCGGCATCTTGCTTGGAGCGATCACTAAATGGAATAATCCGGTCATTCAAGAGTCAAATCCCGATGTCAGTCTGCCTGATCAACCGATCACGGTTGTGCGCAGAGCTGACAGCAGCGGGACGACGTTCGTCCTGACGAGTCACCTCAGCGAAGTCAGCGAAGAGTGGGCCAACGGTCCCGGAACGGGAAAGACTGTGGTCTGGCCGGACAGCGCCAGCTTTGTTGCAGCCCCCAAGAACGACGGCGTGACAGCGACCATCACACAGACGCCCGGCTCGGTCGGGTATGTCGAGTATGGGTACGCCAAGCTGACCGGTATGCACATGGCTGAGATCGAGAATCAGGCGGGCGTTTTTGTCGCTCCGTCTCTGGAGAGCGGACAGGCAGCACTCGCGAATGTGGAGTTGCCGGAGAATCTACGGGCCTGGCTGCCTGATCCGGCAGGTGAACAAGCCTATCCCATCGTCAGCTACACCTGGCTGCTTGCTTACAGGAAATACGACGACCCGAACAAGTCGGAGGCCCTCAAGGAAGTCGTCAAATACTGTCTCACGACTGGCCAAGAGGTCAGCGATGAAATGGGCTACGTCCCCCTTCCGGAGAACGTGAGCAGCCGCGTGATACAGGCACTCGAACAGATTCAGTAGTAATCGAAGAATGTCAGGGAATGTGATGCCCACACCGGCGCAATCACCCCACGTCTCTCAATCGAATTCGATGGTGAGCAACCATTCGAAGCGATCACCGGCGAGGACGTCTCCGACGTTTGAGGTATCAGTTGTATCGCCGCCGTCAACAACGGATGTGTTGGTGGATCGAGGGTTCCGTGGTCTCGCATATGTCTTCGCCTGGCTGACCATCGTTCTCGTGTGCACGATTCTGTACGAAATTGGTGGGCATGCGTTTCCGGCAATTCAGGAGTACGGCCTGTCATTCGTCACGCAGTCGACCTGGGATGCGAACAACGCTCAATTTAGCGTCCTCCCGGAGATCTGGGGGACTCTCTCCAGTTCGCTGCTTGCGCTCGCGATCGCCACGTTCTTTGGCGTGTTCATTGCTATCTTTCTGACGCAGGACTTCCTCACGCCGCGCGTTGAACGAGTCTTCACCACGATTTTCGAACTGCTGGCCGCCATCCCCAGTGTGGTCTACGGCCTGTGGGGCATCTATATCGTAATCCCGACCATTCGTCCGATCGCGACCTGGTTGCACGAGCACCTGGGAACCATCCCGTTCTTCTCGACGCCACTCAGCGGTCCCGGCCTGCTTCCGGCATCGCTGGTTCTGTCGATCATGATTCTTCCGACGATCGCTGCGGTGTCTCGCGATGCAATCAGCGCTGTTCCGAACCAGTTGCGTGAAGCTGCTTACGGGTTAGGAGCGACACGCTGGCAGGTCATCCCGGGCGTCGTCCTGCGAACGGCTTCCTCCGGAATCTTTGGAGCGATGGTATTGGGACTCGGTCGTGCTCTGGGGGAAACGATGGCGCTGGCGATGCTGATCGGAAATTCGAATCAGGTCAGTCTGTCGCTGTTCTCTCCTGCGAACACGCTGGCAGCTCTGCTGGCGAACAACTTTCCCGAGGCGGGGAAAGTCGAAGAGCAGGCTTTGATGTTCGCTGCACTGATCCTGCTGGCAATCACTCTCGGAGTCAACATGATCGGCACGGTGATCATCGACAGGACAACGCGCAGGCTGACAGGAGGGACGTCATGAACTCTCCGGCAACCACGACAGCGGACATCAACACTCCTCTGAATATCAAATGGTCCCTCCGGCATCGCAGCACGCTGGTGAGTGTTGGGCTGAGCGGACTGACATACTTCATCGCTGTCGTGGCATGCATCCCGCTGTTCTCGGTGCTGACGATGCTGATCTGGCGCGGAGGGCAGCACCTGAGCCTGCGGCTGTTCACCGAGACACCTCCGTCGGCGTTTGCAGAAGGAGGAGGTTTCGGCAACGCAATCGTGGGGACAATCGTGATGGTCGGAATTGCTGCCTTGATCAGCGTGCCGTGCGGCATCATGGGAGCAATCGTTCTGGCTGAATGCGGACCGGAGAGCAGGACCGCCACGATCGTGCGATTCTGTGCCAAGCTGTTGACCGGGTTCCCGTCAATTCTTGCCGGTGTGTTTACCTATGCGAGTGTCGTCCTCGTGACCGGCACCTACTCCGCACCAGCTGGCGGCATTGCCCTCTCAATCCTGATGCTCCCGATCGTGATGCTGACGGCAGAGGAAGCTATGAAGTCGGTCCCACGCAAGATGCGGGAGGCGGCTTACGGCATGGGGGCCACGCAAACGCAAGTCATCTGGCATGTCATTCTGCCGACGGCCCTCCCCAGTATGCTGACGGGGGTGATGCTCGCGGTGGCCAGGGCGGCAGGCGAAACGGCTCCCCTGCTCTTCACCGCACTAAACAGCAACTACTGGATTATTCAGGACGGACAACAGGCGCTCATGGAGCCGACCGCTTCGCTGGCCGTGCTGATCTACAACTTTTCCGGCGTCCCGTTCAAGAACCAGCTCGAACTCGCCTGGGCAGCCGCGCTCGTGCTCGTGCTGCTCGTCCTCACGGTCAATCTCTGTGGTCGTGCATTGGCGGACTCACAGAAACATTATTGAGTTCAACCATGTTGACACTGCAAAAACCCCACCGGCATGTTGAAACCGTGATTCACTCTGAGGTGCTGATCGATTGTCGCATCGAGAATCTTTACTACGGTGACTTCCGTGCGATTCGCGACTGCGACCTGTCGATCGAACGGGGGAAGATCACAGCCTTCATCGGACCCTCCGGCTGCGGGAAGAGTACAGTCCTTCGCTGCATGAACCGTATGAATGATCTGGTCCAGGGATTCCGCATAGACGGCCAAATTCACTTTCAGGGGCAGGATATTTATCATCCGTCCGTCGACCCGGTCGCTGTCCGTCGACACATTGGAATGGTGTTCCAGCAGCCGAACCCGTTCGCAATGAGCATCTACAAGAATGTCGCCTTTGGATTGAAGCTCAATCGCGTCAAGGATGACATTCCGGGCCGCGTCGAGGACGCCCTGCGGCGAGCAGGCTTGTGGGACGAAGTGAAGGATAAACTGAAGTCGAGCGCCCTCGCGTTGTCCGGAGGTCAGCAGCAGCGTCTGTGCATCGCCCGAGCGATTGCCACCGAACCACAGGTCCTGCTCATGGATGAACCCTGCTCAGCACTGGACCCGATCGCCACGCGTCGAATCGAGGAATTAATGCTCCAACTCAAGGAGCGGTACACAATCGTGATTGTCACGCACAACCTGCATCAGGCCCAGCGTATTGCTGACAAGACAGCCTTCATGTACGTCGACACCAGCAATAGCAGCCGCACGGGCTTCCTTGTCGAGTACGCAGACACCCACCGACTCTTCAACCACCCCCAGCAGGAGTACACGCTTCAATACCTGCGCGGCGAGTTCAGCTGAGGCTGGGATGCAGCTACTCCAGCTTCCACAGGCGGATCGAGTTGTCGTAACTGCCGGACGCGAGCGTCTTGCCGTCCGGGCTGAAGGCGAGGGTGCTGACATTTTCCACGTGGCCGGTGAGTGTCTTTTGAACCTGACCACTCATCGTGTTCCAGAGACGAATCGTTCCGTCGTGGCCGGCAGCGGCGAAGGCTTGACCATCCGGGCTGAAGGCGAGCGAAAAGAGTGGGAATGGCCCGGCCTTGATCTCCGCCGTCATCCGACCTGAGTCAGCTTCCCACACGCGAATGATGGCCGGGTTGCCGACGCTGGCAAGATGCTTGCCATCCGGGGTGAAACTTACTGCATAGACACCAAACTGCTGAGCCGACAGTGAATGTCTGACTTCGCCGGTGCTCACGTCCCACAAACGCACGGTACCGTCCTTGCTCCCCGAAGCGAGTGTCTTTCCGTCCGGGGCGAAGCAGAGCGAAGCAATCATTTCGGCATGACCGTTCAATGTTGACATCGGCTGTCCGGACTTCGCGTTCCAAAGCTGAATGGTCTTGTCCAGACCGCCGGACGCGATTGTCTTTCCATCCGGACTGAGAGCAACTGCATGGACCGGCAACTTGTGACCGGTCAGCGAATGCACCTCGCGACCAACAGCGACATCCCACACATGGACGGTCCTGTCAAAACCTCCGAAGACGAGCAGTTTGCCATCTCTGCTTAGAGCAAGAGTGTAAATCCAATCACTCTGTTTAGTCAGCGTTTCGTCCATGCCGGTTCGGACGTCCCAACGTCGAACGGAACCGTCCCAACTGCCTGAGTAGAGCGACTGTCCGTCAGGGCTGAATGCGACAGCACTCACGTAGTGTCCATGCCCCGTCAGGACTGTCTGAGCATGACACGGTTTTCCAAGCAGCAAAACACACACGATGATGGCAAGTCGATGCTTCATCGATAATCTCCTCGTGAGGCAGAATTAGAATAACAAACTCGATGAATCTGATCGACAAGCTTCAACACCTTGACGCTGTCCGTCAGCTGTGTGACGATCCTGGAAGGAATCACATCGGAGGAAATGAACGTGCAGAATCGGTTTGTCGAACATCTTCAATCACAGCTCGCTGACATCCGCGAGGCGGGCACGTTCAAGGCCGAACGGATCATCACGACGCCACAAGAGGCGCGGATTGGTGTCGCCGACGGATCGCAGCAGCAGGTGCTAAACCTGTGTGCGAACAACTATCTGGGCCTGTCGGATCACCCGGAGATCGTGCGGGCTGCTCATGAGGGACTCGATCGCTGGGGATATGGGATGTCTTCAGTTCGATTCATCTGCGGGACACAAGCAGTCCACAAGCAACTGGAGGAAAAACTCAGCCAGTTCCTCGGTACCGATGACACGATCCTGTACTCCTCCTGCTTCGATGCCAACGGCGGGCTGTTCGAGACGCTGTTGTCGGATGAGGACGCGGTCATTTCTGACGAGTTGAATCATGCCTCAATCATTGACGGCATCCGACTCTGTAAGGCGCAGCGGTATCGGTACAAGAACAGCGACATGGCCGACCTCGAAGCAAAGTTGCGAGAGGCGAAGTCGGCGAGGTTCCGGCTGATCGCGACCGATGGCGTGTTCTCGATGGATGGGTATCTCGCCAACCTGCCCGGCATCTGCGAACTGGCCGACAAATACGATGCCCTGGTAATGGTTGACGACTCGCACGCGGTTGGGTTCACCGGCGAGAACGGTCGCGGGACGCATGAGCACTTCGGCGTGATGAACCGAGTTGACATCCTGACAGGCACACTTGGCAAAGCCCTCGGCGGCGCCAGCGGCGGCTACACAAGCGGCCGACAGGAGATCGTCGACCTGCTCAGGCAACGGTCGCGGCCGTATCTGTTCTCGAACTCGGTCGCTCCCCCGATCGTCGCAGCTTCACTGAGAGCCCTCGATCTCATCGGTGAAACGTCGGAATTACGGGATCGCCTGCGTGAGAACACGACATACTTTCGTACCGAGATGACTCGGCTGGGCTTCGACATTCTGCCCGGCGAACACCCCATCGTGCCGGTGATGATTGGCGATGCCGCGAAGGCAACAGCGATGGCGGATGCACTACTGGAGCGTGAGGTCTACGTGATCGGGTTCTCGTATCCGGTCGTGCCGCAGGGGAAAGCCCGCATCCGTTGTCAGATGTCGGCTGGTCATACTCGAGAGGATCTGGAGTTCGCCGTTGAGCAGTTTCGTGCTGTCGGCGTTGCCTCCGGGCTAATGTGATCTATGCTACGGGCTGAATGGCAGACAGGAATGTCTGCCCCACCCAATTGACTCGAAGGCGAATGTTCCGATGTATCGCGTGCTGATTACTGACAACCTGTCTGCGGCTGGTCTCAAACTGCTGAACGAAAATCCTGAGATCGAGGTGGATGTGCGGTCGGGGTTGTCACCGGCGGAGGTGAGGGAGGCGCTCAAGGAGGCGGACGGGATCATCATCCGCAGCGGGACGACACTCACTCCAGAACTGCTCGACGGACAGGAACGTCTGAAGGTGATCGT
Organism: Planctomycetaceae bacterium; assembly: GCA_020426325.1. Taxonomy (GTDB): domain Bacteria; phylum Planctomycetota; class Planctomycetia; order Planctomycetales; family Planctomycetaceae; genus JAHBXU01. Next base: position 12,254 of record JAGQQG010000096.1, read on the forward strand.
GCGGGCCGGTGTGGGGGTGGATAACATCGACCTGCCGGCAGCGACGCGGGCGGGCATCGTGGTGATGAACACGCCTGCGGGGAACACGACGAGCACGGCTGAGCATTCGATCGCCATGCTGATGGCCCTGTCCCGCAACATTGGCCCCGCTTCGCAGAGCATGCGGGAGGGAAAGTGGGATCGTAAGAAGTACACAGGCACGCAGCTTTCGGGGAAGACGATTGGTGTCGTGGGACTGGGTCGCATCGGACTGTCGGTGGCAAAACGCTGCCGTGGCCTGGAAATGACGGTCGTCGGCTTCGATCCATTCCTGTCTGAAGAGAAGGCAGCCGAGCATGGCATCGAATTGTTCCGGGACGTCGATGAACTGATTCCCCGATGCGACTACATCACCGTGCATACCCCGCTGACGGAAGAGACGCGTGGACTGCTCAATGCGGACCGCTTGCAGAAATGCAAGAAAGGAATTCGGATCGTGAATTGTGCCCGGGGTGGCATTGTTGACGAGGACGATCTGGCGGATGCGATTGAGTCGGGACATGTCGCAGGTGCTGCTCTGGACGTGTTCGTTTCCGAGCCGCCTCCGGCGGACAGCCGACTGCGATCGCTGCCACAGATCCTCTGCACGCCCCACCTGGGAGCCTCGACAGATGAAGCTCAGGAACAGGTAGCAGTCGAAGCAGCGGATATCATTACCGCGTTTCTGACGAGAAATGAAGTGCGATATGCCGTCAACATGGCTCCAATTGCGGCTCAGGAAGTTCCTGGACTCAAACCATATCTCGACCTGGCCCACCGTCTCGGGCTGTTGCTCTCACAACTGAACGGTGCCAAGGCGATCAAAGCCGCTCATTTGAGTCTTCGGGGCGAAGCAGCATCGAAACCGATGAAGCTCATTGCTGCGGCGTTTACTTCGGGTCTGCTGTCGCAGGCGCTCGAAGACAACGTCAATATCATCAATGCAGAGATGATGGCGCGTGAGCGGGGCATCAGAATCAGCGAATCGGGGACTTCCGAAGTCGGAGCCTTTTCGACCCTCATCGCAGCCACTGTGGAGAACGAAACGGGACAGCTCGACGCCGCAGGAACGATGTTCGGCAACGAATTTCTCAGGCTTGTGCGACTGGATGGCTATCAGATGGACGCCTACCTCGACGGGCTGATGCTCCTCTACAAGCACCGTGATGTACCGGGGTTGATCGGAGCCATCGGCACCACATTCGGCAAACATCAGGTCAATATCTCACACATGGCGCTGGGACGCGAGAAGAACGAACCCGGGGGAGACGCTGTGGCTGTCCTCAATCTTGACAACGAGCCGTCGGTTGAAGCACTGGAAGAGGTGGCATCACATCCTGATGTCACGGGGATCAAGCTGGTCCATCTTCCCCCCGCAGGTGCCCCCCTCCCGTGGCTGGGATTGTGACCTCTTATGATCGGGGTTTGCTGACAAGTTGAAAATGCTTTCGAAAGGTTAAGATCCGAGGAATTCTCTGGACGCAGTTGTGATCAATGCCACGGGATCTCAGCTTGGTCGTGTGTGCTCCGAACTAAGGCGTTCCGGCTTGGATGCTTGCGCCTATCGAACGATTCGGGCAAAGGCCTTGAATAACATGGCCTGCTCAGGTCGTTGTTTGAAGCACCAGATCGCTCCCGCCGTTGTCGGCGGTTTGAGTGACGACTAGAATGCTTCCGAAGTTCGTGATGGCGACGGCCAATCACAAGGGCGGTTGATCACTTCCCCCAACAAGGGATCGATCATGGTCGCGAGCGTCCGGAGTCAACGGTTCCGCAAGCATGCCTCCTCGCAAAACAATTTGAGCGGAGGAAGGGGGGAGATTTCGTCTCATCAGCGAATACTTCCCTCGATGCAGGTCAGTGTGCTGGTGTTGAATCGCAACTACACAGCGGTGCATGTGCTTTCGGTCCAAAGGGCATTTTGCCTGCTCTTCAAGGGATCTGCTGAAGTCATTAGCGTCGAGAATGATCAATACATGTCGTATGACTTCGATGGCTGGCGTGAGATCAGCGAACTCAAGGCTGCGTTAGACGAGCGTGATGATACGGATGACTGGATACGCTCGGTCAATTTTGAGATTCAGGTGCCCCGGATCATCCGCCTGTTGAGTTACGATCGCGTCCCCCGTAATACAGTCAAGTTCAACCGGAGAAACATCTTTTTGCGGGATGGCCACTGCTGCCAATACTGCTTGAAGCGACTCCCCAGGCAGGAATTGAGTCTTGACCATGTCGTCCCCCGCAGTCGCGGCGGCGTGGAGAGCTGGGAAAACATTGTTTGTGCTTGCCTGAAATGCAACGTGACAAAAGGAGGCCGAACCCCGCAGGAGGCGGGGATGACCCTCAAGTGTCCGCCCGTCAAACCCAAACGAAACCCTCTCCTCAACCGTAAGATCTCTCTACAAAAATACAAATCCTGGCGAAAATTCGTATCTTCCTCGGACTGATGCATTTTTCCCTGTTGAAATTCCTCCGCGACCAACGTGTCTGACTAAGGTTCCAATTCAGGTTTGATCAATGATCCTTGTTCATGTCGGATCGGAAACCCCTGATAGGTTTCAGCCTGTTTGACTCTCAATTGCATCTGTGCACCTGAGCGGGTAGCCTGAAACTTACGTGATCAAGACTGTCTCATGAACCTCGGGGTTAAACTCGCTATGCCAATGGCTCAAGATGAATCGACGCTCTTCTCGAAACGTCGCCCCTTCAATGGCCGGGGGTTCACGCTTATCGAACTTTTGGTGGTGATTGCCATCATCGGCATCCTGATTGCGCTACTGATGCCGGCCGTCCAAAGGGCCAGAGAAGCTGCACGGCGAACCCAGTGCATCAACAATCTGCATCAAATTGTGCTCGCTGCTCATAACTACGAGAGTTCCCATAAGGTCTTCCCGCCTGGTTGGACACAGGACGAATATGTCTGCGACTACCGACTGCACAATTCAGAAACAGCTGGCCATCCTGTTACCGTTCGAATCGTTAACCGTCAGATCAATGGGCAACCACAGAACAATCCGCCCCAACCAAACACGAATAACCAACTGTACAACATCGTCACGCTCACGCAGTGGGATCTTGGCTCGTACTGGAGTTGGCACGCAATGTTGTTACCAGAACTTGGTCAGACAACAGTGAACCTGAACTTCAACTACACCAAGTACGATCCTAACAATTGGGCAGGAATCCAGATTCCGATCGATACTTATGTCTGTCCCAGTACGGATCTGCCATCCGGGCGCTGGCACAACTTGGGATACACGACCTACCGCGGCGTCATGGGGTACTGGCAATCCACCTACCCCAACGACCCATTTTATGTAGACCCGAATGCCGATCCGTATTCTCCTCTGAATAATGGGATGTTCTTCCAGAACAGTGCTCTATCGTTTCGCGATGTGACAGACGGAGAATCGAACACGTTGATGTTTGGAGACACACTTTTCGGTGGTTTCTGGGGAGACAACTATTCCTGTTGTGCCCGTCTTCGCGAGGACCGTGAAAACTTCGATGACTACTGGCAGGATCCTCCGGCTGACACTTCAACTTGTCCGACGGGTAACGAACTCAACGAGCCATTGGTTGGACCTCAGTTCTTCGGTTTCGGAAGCTTGCACGGCGACGTGTGTAACTTTGCACTCGTCGACGGTTCAACCCGCTCCATCTCCAAACAGATCGATACGAACCTGCTCCGCGCACTGTTCACGCGGAACGGGCAGGATCGAATCACTGACGACTTCTGATTCTACATGAGGCAGTGTGATGATGTTGGTCAAGCGCGATCAAAAGTAAACGCTGTGACCTCACTCAGCGAGGACAGCCCCAGCGTGACCAGCAGCAACCGGTCAAACCCCAGGGCCACACCGGAACATTCCGGGAGTCCGAGATCCATGGCGACCAGTAAACGGCTGTGTTCTGGCAGAGATGACAATCCTGCTTGCTGACGCTTGCAAGCTTGTCCTGCCTGACGCCGACGAAGCTCTTGTGGATCGGTCAGTTCCTGATACCCGTTACAGATCTCAATCCCGTTGAAGTACAGCTCGAACCGTTCAGCCACTGGTGGATCTGAGCCACGGACCCGGGCAAGTGCTGCTTGTGATGCAGGGTAGTCATACAAAAAGACGGTTCCCCGCTTCGCGAGCATCGGTTCAACGACCTCACTGAGTAACAAATTCAGCCAACCATCCCAATCATCCTCGGCGAGTGAAGTCGGCCCCTCGATCCCGTGCGTCGTTGCCAACACTCTCAAGTCTGCGACCGACTTCGACAGGACTCCATCGCCAAATACCTGTTGAAATGCGTCATCATACGTCATGCGACAAAAAGATTCTGGCGGTTCTACTCCATCGAGAAAAACAGATTTGAGATCCGCTGCTTCCATTCCATTGATCTTGCGAGCCAGAACCTCAGCATGATGACAGAACCCATGGGTGAGCTTCTCGACGAAATCCATTTGCTGATGATACGTATCACCCACACGATACCACTCGACCATCGTGAATTCCGGGTTGTGCAATCGCCCGGTCTCCTCTTGCCTGAAGGCACGGGTGATCTGAAAGATGGACTCCGCCCCGGCTGCCAACAGGCGTTTCATCCCGAACTCGGGTGAAGTCTGCAGGTAGAAACGCGAACCGCCACTCTCGACGAAGAATGGCTCCAGCCAGGCATCGACGCAGACATCCTGTGAGAGCAGCGGTGTCTCCACTTCCCAGAACCCCTGAGAGCGGAAGAACTGCCTGACCCAATTCAACATCTCCGACCGTAATCGCAGGACCGGCAATGCTGCTGTGGGAAGAAAGTCGGGTTCGCCGAATGGTTGGCTCATAGTTGGAAGAGACACGCCCAAGGAGATGCGAACCCATCAGAATCGGATTCTCGGGACTCAATCATTCCTGCAAATGACTGCGCGCATCCAAGGCACTTGTGATGGCCTCTCTTAAATCTCGCAGTCGAATCGGCTGAGTCAGGACTTTGACCAAATCACTTGTCGACTGAAAGTCATTCACGAACTGAGTCTGACGCTCTGACAACACAAAGACCGTCGCGATCGCACCGACTTCAGCCAGAGGCACAACTCGATCATAGTCATCGATGATTCGATTCCCGATGGAGCCCCCCATAAAAATGACACAGTGGGGAGGATTCGTCTTCATCCTCACTAAGGCTCGTTCAACATCGCTTAACAGCAGGACGCGGTACCCGTGACGAGAGAGGTAATCGCGGAGCCAGTCCTGCTGCTGCCGCCGCCCCTCGACACACATCACCGTTAACTCTGTCCCACGACCGTCAGTTCCATGGTCTTGCGAGAACGCAGGGATCGTCCCGGAATCGGATGCATGTCGTCCGAGCATGGGCCGCAGGTCGCTGACGACCTGCATGGCTGTCTGATACCGCCGATTCGGGTCAATCTCCATCAAACGATTGATGACACCCACGATCCCGGGAGGAAGCGTTGGATCAACCTCCGCAACAGGTTGCACCTCGCGATAACGTGAGATGTCTCGGCGTTCATCTCGACTGCGTGTTCTGGGATAGGGAGGCTGTCCGGTGACCAGTTCATAAAGGATTCCCCCCAGGAAAAACAAATCGCTGCGAGGGTCGTTCGTCGGTGCCCCCGTATGTTTCTCCAACGTGGAGTATTCCAATGCCTGAGCAAATGCGGCGTGCCCAACCTTGTGGAACAATCGATCATCGGCAGCCAGGCCAAAGTCGATCAACTTGGCCTTTCCCTGGCTGCTCATGAGCACGTTCGTCATTTTCATGTCGCGGTGCGTGATCCCCAAACCGTAGGCATAGGCCAACGCCTCACAGATATGGAGCGCATACCGACAAGCCTCCATCGGCTCGAGCTTGCCACGCGTCTTGAGAAACTCACGAAGATTTCCTCCTTCGACAAACTCCATCGTAATGAAGTGAATGTCGTGATGGCGATCGTATCCATAAATAGGAACGATGTTCGGATGTTTCAAACGTTTGCCGACCTCTCCTTCTCGTCGGAAAAGTTCGATTGTGTCATGGTCATTCGACCACCGTTCGCGGAGAACTTTGACTCCGACCATCCGTCCATCATCGACAGCACACCCCCGATAGACTCGCGCGAAGCTGCCGGATGCGTTGCGGTACAACAGCTTCACTCCTCCCAGCACCAGACCATCGGTATCTCCCTTGCGGATTCGCTCGATCTGGAATGTCGTCAGGGCGTGCTTTAGCTCCAACTGCCGAAGCAAGTCTGAACCGCTGGCTCCAACCGGCAGTCCATCCCGACACTCCTGCAGCAGCGGCAGATCGATCAGCTGCAATCCCAGTAACTGAGACCCCAGATCGTCCAGACTCATTTCTGACATGGATATCGTGAGCATTGCCTGGCGGCGCAGCCCTCATCAATGCTGAGGCCACGTCATGGAGACGGTGAGGGGATCCCTCATAGACAACAGCAGTTTACAACACAATCACCCCGCAAAAACGACCGATCTGTCTATCCTATCACGACATGGGGGCGAGTCAATTCGCAGTCGATCACACATCAGCGGGCCTCGATTTTTCCGTAACGCAAATCTCCATCTGCAACGGTTGCGATGACCTGAAGATTGTGATCACCCTTCCTCCAATGAAAGAGCATCAGATCCGCTCGTGATCCCCGTTGCAGCGATATCGCCTCACATCCGAGGAGCCGGGCAGGCTGACTTCCAGCCATGTCACACGCTTCAGACAGGCTCACCCCCGTCATGTTGACCGTTGCTGCCACACACACGTCGGTTTGTACCCCTGAGCCAGCCAGCATCTGCCGCTGACCTGCAATCACAATCGGCCCGTCGGCCAGAACCTCGTACCGAGATCCGTGGTATTCGTACTCCCCCGGCTCGCACCCGGCCAGTCCGGACGCGTCACAGGTCAGGATGATGTTGCGTGGCCCCTTCGTGCGTACGATTGACCGAACCACGCTCGGAGGAAGATGAAACCCGTCGTTAATCATGCTCGTCTTGAGACGGGGTTCCCCCAGTTGTTCCCAGATGTAATTCGGATGCCGCCGAACCATGCCGTGAGCCCCATTCCCAAGATGTGTACTCAGCCGTGCTCCCGCATCGACGGCTGCTGCGATTTGATCGCCCGTTGCAGCCGTATGTCCGATGGCGATCGTCAGTCCCTCGACCACAGCTCGTCGGATGAAATCGACTGCCCCTTCTACTTCCGGCGCCAGCGTGACAAGTCGAATCCGCCCCCCCGATGCCTCCTGTAGTTTAGTGAATTCGTCCCAGTCGGCGGGGCGAACATCGGCCAAAGGATGAGCCCCCCGGGGGCCATCTTCCCCTGAAATATATGGCCCTTCGAGATGACAGCCGGCCACCATCCGGTCGGCCCACCGCTCCTGCTCACACGCCTGTCGAATTGCCGTAAATCCATCTCTCAACGGCTCGAACGCACTCGTGATCAGAGTGGGACACAGCCGTGTAATCCCATGAGCAAAATGCGGCTCCAGAGTTGAGAGTACCTGCTCGGCAGTCAGTCCTTCATCGCTGAACCACTGTCCGCCAAATCCGTTAATCTGTAGATCGAACAATCCTGGCGCGATGTAAGGCCACTCGTCAACGGATTTCTGAGGCCAGACCGGCTCAACACTCGCAATGCGTCCGTCCTCGATCGAAACCCGCACCGGTTCACCCGTATCGTATCGCCGTCCCTCAATTCTCATTCATCAACTCCTCAGCAAATCGACACCAGGCGACAGTATAGCGAAACGATCATCAGCTTTCGGGCTCACAGGGCACTTGAAGAAACGGCGAAACCAGACTGAACACGCGCACACATTGCACAATCCAGCCTTTGCGCAACTCCGGGAACCGGCTATATTTGCCGGTCACGTCCACGGGGCAAGAGGACGTCAAACGGGGCGACGGTGCCGGAATTCTGCCAGCACCTTTCTCCCGTGCTACTCACGGAGACCCCGAAAAAGGAAGGGATTCCAATGTCGCTCAGGCCGTTTCGCTTCATTCACGCCACGAATCTGCGGCTCGATCAGCCTCTGTGGGGGATTGGCTCCGTCAACAGCGAGGCCCGCCGAATCGCGGAAGATGCGACGCTCACGGCTTTTCAGCACATCGTTCATGCGTGCATCGAACATCGCGTGGCATTTCTCCTTTTGACTGGCAACAGCTTCGACGCGGCCCATGCCTATCGTGCCCGCATGACACTCGAAGATGCCTGTGAACGTCTCGCCGAGCATGACATCGAAGTGTTGATTGTCCCGGGCGAAATCGATCCGTCTCACTCCTGGACGAAAGGTTTACATCTCCCGTCAAACGTTACAACGTTCGTCAGTCGACATTCCGAGCCGGTCGCGATCGTGCGTGACGGTGAAGTACTCGCAACGGTCGAACCCTTCGAAAGGCGTCATGCACAGGCTCAGCGAGGCTCACATTCGTCTGCACTTCGTGTCGGTCTGATCGGCGCTGGTCAGCATGAAGCATTGCAGGAAAAACTCGCAGCCGTTACTGAATCGAAAGACGACAAACAACTACTCGAAGACTTCCCCATCGCCGGAACCTTCGGGTATCTCGCTTTGGGCAACGGAAGCGATCGCCTGACAGTCGATCTCCCACGCGGCATCGCACATGACCCCGGTTGTCCCCAACCCCTCGATGGGCGTCACACAACAAACATGGGTTGCTCGCTGATCGATGTCGACCGTGCCGGACAATTGATGATCAAGATGCTGCCCACCGCCGTCGTCCGCCGTGAGGAAATCGAACTCAAACTCAAGGACGACTCCTCCTGGGATCAACTGGCCGAAAGCATGCAGGCTGCCCTGCTTGACCGAGATCCTCTACCGACCGAAAAACTCTGGCTCATCCGCTGGATCATTGAGGGCGAAGGGTCACTCGCCGACTCTCTCCGCGAAAGCTCTGCTCAGCGTGAGTTGTGCGAACTCATTGAACAGGAACTGGCTGACGATCGGAATGTCATCCGCCTGCATGAAATGGACATTCGCGCCAACTGGTCATATGCAGCTGGTCTAGAGATGACGGGAACGGTTTTCGAGGAATTCACAAGTATCATCGACCAGCGACTGCCCACTCACATCGACCAGTTCCGCAAACGACTCCCTGCAATCGACTGGCCCGAGGCAGGTTGGGTGCGGCGCGTGATCGACACGGGTGAACGGATGAGTTCCCGCGACATCGCCATCCACACTCAACACCTTGCACGACAGTGGCTTCTCCCCCACGGCACGACGGGAGTCGACGACTGAGCACATTCAGCCGTAATCAACCATCACTTGCGAATTCACACGACCAACAACCTTCCAACGAATCACCGCGACCGACCCGGTCGCCCTCATCACGGACGAGGATTTCCCGATGAGAATCACGGACGTCAACATTGACCACTTCGGAGTCTGGCACGAACTTGATGTGCCGCTTAACGATCATGGCGTCAATGTCTTCTACGGCCCCAACGAGGCGGGCAAGTCAACACTCATGCGCTTCGTGCGAGGAGTCCTCTACGGGTTCCGCCCGCAGGTCGACGGCACCGGGTACTCCACCTCCGAACGGGGCGACGCCCAGGGCGGGTTACGCATCATTCAGGATGGTCGCGAACATGTCATCCGCCGGGAGGCCGAGTCAGGCCAGCGTGGTCGCGCCCGATTTGACGATCTCGATTGGGGGAAGGACAGCGAAGCACGCATCAAACAAGTCGTCTCAGGCACCAGCGAATCGATGTTCGAAAACATCTTCGCCATCGGACTCTCGGAGTTGCAGGAACTTGCGACTCTGGACGCTGATGAAGTGGCCGAGCATATCTACGGCATGTCTCTCGGCCCGGACGGGGAACGCGTCCTCCGCGCTCGAAGTAACTTCGAGAAAGAACGTCGACGTCTGCTGACCGATGATCGCAAAGCGGGCGAAATCGTTCGCCTCGCGAGTCGTCTTGACGAACTCGACCGCGAACTGGCCGAACTGGGCGACGTGACCGACAAGCACCAGCAACTCCGCATGGAGAAAGAGCGCCTCGCCGCTGAGATCGCTGATGGACAACTCCGCCGTTCGGACCTCGAACGACAATTGCGGGGTCACCGGTTCCTCGATCGGGCCTACGGTCCCTGGAAGCGTGAGCGCCAACTCCGCACGGAACGCGAAGGGATGTCCCTGCTCAGCAGCTTTCCGGAAGATGGCCTCACCCGCTTCGATCAGATCGAACGTGAGTTGACCGAACACCGCCGCAAGCGAGACTCCCTCATTGCCGAATTGGACAAGCTCGAACGTGAAGCGGACGAAGCGACCGGCGACACCGAGATCTTCCAGCACGAATGCAACATCAGGCGACTGGGCGATCATCGTGAAGAACTGCGTCAGCGAGAGCGTCGCCTCAAAGACAAGCAGGCTCGTCATGATGCCCTAAAGGAGAAACTGGACGCCCGTCTGTCCGAACTCGGCAGCCACTGGACGCTTGATCGAATCACTAATGTGCCGCTGCCTTCGACGGGCACCAGCCGACTCTGGGATGCGGCTCGGCGTTACCAGCTGGCCGGTTCAAAACGTAAGCGAACCGTCAATCGTTACAAGAAGCTCGTTGCGGCCTCTCAGAAGAAGCAGCAATCCTTCAACGATCGCATCAAGCCACTGGCGGGCACCTCATTAACGAACGCTATCCAGGCCACTCAACGCCGGTTCGATGACATTCGCGAACTGAACCGACTGCGGATCGAAGAGGCCCGCCTCTCTGCAGCCACGATCCCTGCACCCGCGCCAGTTCGCCGCCTTGCCATTAACTCCGAGTTCCACGACCTGCCGCCGTTGTTTTATGTGCTCATGTGGTTCTTCACAGTTGCAGGCATCATCCTCTTCTTCGCTGGACTCTTGTGGCCGGCCAACCAGTTGGCGGGGGGCAACACAGCCTGGATCGTCGGCGGCATCTATGCCTGCTTCGGCCTGATGATGGCCGGTGCCAGCTGGACTGTTCGTCAACATCTCGAACAGTTCTACAATGACCCCACATTCACAGAGACTCCTGCAAACTTAAGTTCTCGCGAACCCGAACCATACAACCCTCACGCCGAGCATGACCTTGCCCGCGTACGTCAGGCAATCAACGAGCTTGTCAGCAGGCACAACCTCTCGACGACTCCGCGTGCAATCGGGATCGCTGGCGATGTGCCGATCGACGTCGATGAGACGGACATCCTCGTCCGCTCGGCTAACCGCCTCGCGGACCTCAAAGCCCTCAAACGGGACGAGCAACAGATCCAGAATCGCCGCAATCGGCTCACCCGATACCGCGAGATCATTCGCGATCGACAACGGAACGTGGCACAACGACGGCGTGAATGGTGTGATGTCCTCCGCGACATGGGTATCGATGAGACTCTGAAGGTCGCCGATGCCATGAAGATGTGGCAGGCCATCACCGACGCGCATCATCTCCGTAAAGCGGTTGCCCTCACTAAGGATGATCTCGATTCAGAACGACGGGCCTCCGACGAACTCAAACGGCAAATCGACCGACTCATGGGCGAACTCCCCTCCGAGGTCCTCGCGGGAGGTCAGTCTGATCCCGATATCGTCATCACCCGCTGGCGAAGTCAGGTCAAACTCCTTGACAGTACACAAGGCGAGCGGGCCAAGCTCCGTCGTCTGGCCCGTGACAAGCGTCGCGAGGCTGACCTGCTCGACTCAACGCTTCAGGACCTTTCCACCCGTCGCAGCACGTTGCTCATTCAGGCAGGAGTCTCCTCACGAGACGAGATGGAGCAGCGAATGCGGTCTATGGCGAGGCACCGTGAACTGGCCCGCCTCATCGACGAAGCCCAGTCCGAACTCCGCTCGGTCGCAGAAGCAGAAACCGAACTCGCGATCGTCGAGGATGATCTGATCAGCTTCGACTCCGGCCGCAACAAGCAGTCTATCGCCAGGATTGAGGGAGAACTGAAGCAGCTCAATCACGACCTGCAGTCGGCTCACGAGGAAATCGGCCGGGTCAAAAGTGCCCTGCACGAACTGGCCAACGACCGCAGAGCCGTCAGCCTGCGGTTTGAGCGGGAACAGATTGCCACCGACCTCAAACGGGAAATGGAAGCCTGGTGCTCACTCGACCTGTCGATTGAAGCGGTCGACCAGATTCGCGGCCGCCTCGAACGGCACGCCCAATCGGACACGCTCCAACTCGCCTCGCAGTACCTCGACCGACTGACAGTCGGCAAGTACCACAACATCTGGTCACCGCTGGGCGAGCGTCACCTCTGTATCGACGATGACGCCGACCAGACACTCCGCGTCGAGCAACTCAGCACGGGCACTCGAGAGCAACTGTTCCTTGCCATCCGGCTGGCCATGATCCGCCGTTTCGGTCAGGAGGGGATCGAACTCCCCATGGTGCTCGACGACGTGTTCGTAAACTTCGACCAGATCCGCACCGAAGCGGCCGTCGATACGATCCTCGACTTCGCCGAGCAGGGACACCAGATCATGCTCTTCACCTGCCACCTGCACCTCGCCCACATGTTCGAAGCAAAGGGGATTGAACCGGTCTGGCTCCCCGTCAATGCCGCCGCACTGGAAGAACGCCGAGCGGGGTGACGCCCTGAAGAGTGGTCATCACGCTCCGCCGTGATGACAGTGACGCTCACACGTATTCCCACGCATGTAAGCTCCCACTTGATCCGCTCATCACGCGGAGCGTGATGGCTACAATACTTACTCGCTCTGCGACGGTGACTCGCCGAGAATGCCCCGCAACCGCCGGATCGCCCGCAGGTACCGCATGCCGGCTGCGGCCGGGCTGAGGTCCAGTAGCTCGGCGACTTCACCGTTGCCCAGTTGTTCCTGGTGTCGCATCAGCACGATCTCACGGTCAGCCTCGTCCAGTTCCTCGATCGCGGCCCAGAAGCGGCCTTCGAGTTCTTTTCGCAGGGCCTGGGCAGCGGGTGTGAGTTCCATGTCACACAGCTGAGCGGCCAGATCGAGTGACGACTGATCGGCTCGGGCCTG
>JAGQQG010000097.1 GCA_020426325.1 Planctomycetaceae bacterium
TTGGGTGAGACCGATACAGCATTCTCAAAAACATTGCGGAAGACCTGTTCAAGACGGTGAGAGTCTGCAAGACAAATTGTGTCAACGTCACCCACACTGGCAGACAGAGAGACTTCAACAGGATTGTGAGCCTGCACGACATGCTGCCATGACATCCTCCAGATGTCCTGCAGATCGCAACGCCCCAAGGAAAGCTTCACCGGGGCCGCATAGGTTCGAACTTCCTCGTACAGCCGTTGCAACTCCTCAAGCGCCGTTTCAATTCTCCCTGTGAGTTCAATCTGCCGAGGCTGGTCGCTGAGGTCCAGCGAAAGCATGTCGAGGCAAGCACGCGCCCGCTGGAGTGCATTGCGGCTTTCGTGGGCCAATCCAGCGATCATCTGGCCAATCGCAGCAAGGCGCTCGGTTTGGACCAGCTTGTCCTGCATCTCCTTGAGGTCGGTAATGTCATGGCCGATGGCGAGCACTTCCGTGACCTGTCCATTGGGATCACAGAGGGTCTTCGCTGACCAGGCGATTTGCCGTGTTTTTCCCTCTCTCGTCTGAATCGAGTTAATATGGCCCTGGACCTCTTCACCCTGAACGACACGTTGGAAGAGTCCGCAAATCTGGGGCACATCTCCTTCCGGGATGAAGAGTTGGAACCAGTCCTGTCCAACCACTTCTTCCAATTGATAACCGACGAGGTCCTGCATGAACTGATTGAAGCGAATGACCTTTGCATCCGGGCTAAGAACCAGCACGATGACCTGAGCCGTCTCCAGCAGGCGTGCGGAAAAATCACGCTGTTGTCGAAGTTCCTCTTGTGCACGAATCCGTTCGGTGACATCGTAAATCATCCAGACTTCGTGGTCGTCGTAGTTGTAGCCGTTGAATTCAGTGAGGATCTCACGGTTGTCCTTTGCCTTGATTTTCAGGATGCGTTGTCTGTTGAATCCCGAGGCCCGATCTTCGTAATACTGTCTCTGATATTCGGCTCCAGACGATCCAAACAGCTTCTCGAACCATGAGTCTCGGTTGGGAAGTTCTAATGCGGAAAATCCGGTCAGGCGTTCGACCGTCGCATTCACACGCATCATCCCTGTGATGTTGTCAACGTAGACGGCCCCTGCGGGGAGGTGTTCGATCATGAACTGCATTTGACGGTCCCGTCTGCGGACTTCGTCTTGTGCCAGACTCAGATCGGCCAGCATGTGCAGACGCATCCGCAGTTCTGTCGGATCAACCGGCTTCAGCAGGTAATCCGTTGCTCCTGTTCGGATTGCGGAGAGGGTGCTCTCCCAATCACCAAACGCGGTGATGATGAGCACTGCGGCATCCGGAGCACATTCGACCACCTGTGGAAGAAGTTCGTCAGCGGAACCGTCTGGTAATCGACGGTCAAGCAAGATGGCAAAATAGTCCTGCCAATTGACCCGATTCATGGCCTCCTGAGCCGAAGCAGCAACGTCAACCCGAAATCCATCGTGACGAAGAATTCTCGCGAGACTCGTGCGGATCCCAGGATCATCGTCAACGACCAGCACCGCCAGTTGAGACTCAGATGTTGACATCGATTTGTGGATTCAGGAAATCAAAAGAGGTATGTGCTGATCACGCCCGAGCAATTGGCAGTGTAAGGCGAAACGTTGTGCCTGCCGTGGTACCATCCACGACCTCAAGTTGTCCACCATTCCTCTCGGCGTAACGCTTCGACACGGTCAATCCCAGTCCAATGCCCTGCGACTTGGTCGTAAACAGCGGTTCAAACACGTGTGAGCGGTCCATCTCGTCGATCCCTGTTCCCTCGTCAGCAACTTCCGTGATGACAGTGTGGACGTGACAATACAGAGAGATTGTCAACCAACCTGATCCCTCGGATGCCTGCACACCGTTTCGAATCAGATTGGCCAGAATCCTTTCGATCTGTTCTGAATCCGCAGTGACTGAAACTGACGCCACTGAACTGTTGAACTGAATGTTTGCAGCCAGTTTTTCTTGTTGTTGATCACAGATCTCCTGGATGAGGCTGACGAGATCGAATGTCGTGATGTTGTCGCGAGGTTCTCTCGCATAGTCGAGCAGGTCGCCCACAATGCGGTTTGCCCGGTCAACTTCCCGCTGGATTTCGGATATCGATTCCTGAGCTTCCAGATCGAGGGATGCTTGGACCATCTGCAGATAGTAAGCGGCGTTCCGAATCACGCCCAGCGGATTGCGAATCTCATGGGCAACCCCCCCAGCCAATTGACCGAGCAATGCCAGACGCTCGACTGCGTGGCGTTTTTGTATTTCGATCTCCGCCTGGATGCGATCGGTCAAATCGACGACATGGGCCATCACAAAGACGCCGTTCGTCGTTTGAATCGGGTGCAGGCTGATATCGACGGGAAACTCGCTCCCATCCTTACGACGAGCGAACAAATGATGCCCGACTCCCATCGGACGCGTCTGAGGAGAAGTCAGATACTGATCTCTCTGCTGAACGTGCTGATCGTGGAATCGATCTGGAATCAAGATCTCAATGGGTTGGCCTAACAATTCACTCCGATCATAGCCAAACCAGCATTCAACCTGCCGGTTCACGCGGGTAATGATGCCAAGATGATCGACGATCACCATCGATGCTGGAGAAGATTCGACCACGAGGCGGAACTGCTCTTCGGCCCGAAGCATCTCATCGATGACATGAGAAGAATCTGGAATCAACTCATCACCCCAACGGCTTCATCTGGTTGAGCAAATCTCTCTGACCTGTAAGACTCGGACTCAGGGAAACACGGCCATCGAACACCTTATTCTGCCTTTTCATTTTTTGGCAATAACGAATGTATTCAACATGCCAAGTGTGGCATTGTTTGAGCTTCATTCTGCTGCTGTAATTGGGGCATCATGGAGTGTGCAGACTCGCACAAAAGTGTGTCAATCAGCACGCTGATTCAGTCTGTTCTTTCAATGCGAGACGACTTGTTTGACGAATTCCTGGAACCGTATCATTTACGCCTGTTGGGCACCGTTTTACGATTTTTTCATCGGGAGATCGCCATTTGTTCGAGCGCGCCGAATGGCGATCGAGCATCTGCTCCTGCAATCGGGAGACCGTTTGCTGATTATTGGCATCGGGACTGGAGCCGATCTTCCGCTACTGCCAGAAAAGGTTGGTGTGATCGGCATTGATCTCAGTCCTGTGATGCTTCGCCAGGCCCGAAAAAAAACGGTGCGGACATCTGCAGAAGTGCAACTCATTGTTGCCGATGCTGCGAATTTGCCTTTGAAGACCGGAGAATTCGACAGAGTTTTGTTGGCATTGATCCTCAGCGTCATTCCCGATCCGCAGGCATGCCTGGCAGAAGTGACAAGAGTCACTTTGCCGGATTGTAAGATCGTCGTGCTCGACAAGTTTTTGCACAGCGAGAATCCAACCTTTCTACGAAGACTGGCGAACGTCGTCATTCGTTTGTTTGGAACGGACATCAATCGAAAACTGGAGAGCATGTTAGTAGGCTCTCCTTTCGTCATCGTGTCACGAAAGCCGGCGGCCTTCGGAAGAGCATACGAAGTGATTGAGCTTCGGCACGAATCCTGCACAGCGAGATAGTCGGACGTGGTTCGACGTTTTGCATATGGGCAATCAGAAGCCCCAATCTCTCAATGGAGTGTCCTTCATGACTCAAGGCCTGCAGATGGAATCTGCCCCCCGACTCTCTTTCCACGAGCAACAGGCAATACAAGCTGCCTCAGAAGCAGTGCTTTCAAACAATTCACACCTGTTGAATGAGCCCGTCTTTTGCAGTTTTCGTGACGGTACAATCATCCTTACCGGGCGAGTTCGAAGTTTCTACAAGAAACAGATCGCTCAGACCATCGTCGCTGAAATTGCAGGAGTGCAACAGGTCGTGAATCAGATCGAGGTCGATGGTTCTCATTGATGCCAGGCGGCACCTGCGCTTGGCAAACCGTCAAGTCATGATCGCCCACGGAGGTAATGACGCCTCTGCTTGTCGAGATCCGATCTTCTCGAGCACGGTCGTACGGACTTCCTCTGCCAGATGAGCCCAGAGTGTTGCTCGACCCGGGAAGATACTGAGGACGTTCTCGATTCTGTTTGGTTCCTGAGAATGGTCGATGATGGTTGGAAGCGGCGCATTCCCAGGCTCAATCTGCTCGACATGCATGGCTTGAACGGTCGTGCCCGCCCAATCATGAACATTCACCTGCTCGTCAAAGCCGTTGGGAAATAATTGATTGAGTTGTCGCTCGATAATTTCCACTTCTGATTTCTCAACCCCCTCACTCTCGGCATTTGAAACGACTTCCCAACGGCTCGTCCCAAAGACTGAAGTACCAGGATGGGGGAGATGGTTCATTCCTACGCCATCAACAATGCAGAATGGATCGACAGTCAACCCTGGTGAGATGGCCCGCAAGTGTGTCTTGAGGCAGACGAGCCGGTAATTGGACTGCTCGGTCGCAATCGCCTGATAAAGCTGTGGAAATCTCGAGACGCTGTATGCTCCCGTGGCCATGATCACGAGCCGAGAGGGGAGCTCCTCATTGGCTCCCACGGAGACCCCCTCCACGAGTTGATCCTGCATCATCAAGCCGGTGACGGTCGTGTTCGATCGAATTTCCGCTCCTGCATTACGAGCCGTCGCAGCCAGCTGAGAGAGTAACACATCGGGTCGAAACGATCGGTCCGGCAGTCGCACAGTCCAGGCGAAGGCGTCACGCTCGAGCTGAGGCATGTTCCACTTCAGCTCACCGGTGAGCAAGGGCTGCGTCGGAATCCCGGCCGCTTTCCAGGCCTTCTCCCACGTCTGCAGGCTTACCGGATCACTCAGGCTACAATAGATCATTCCCCCAAAGCCGGGCTCGAGGCATTCAGGGCAGTAGGCAACGGTCTGCAACAGTGACTCGTAACAGAGATTGGCGAGTTCCGGGTGAGCCTTCGCGAACCAGGCTCCACTGTGCAGCCAACCCTGATTCTGGGTTGAAGCAGCGTAACCCAACTTGGAGGACTCGATCACCGTGACAGGCAATTCGGACTCAGCGAGCCTTGCCGCTGCAGACAATCCGGCAAATCCTCCGCCGACAATGACGATCCGTTCCGAGGAATGCGACGGCTGTGCCATGATTGAACCTCCAGGCTTGATTGTTCATCGGACCATCCACTCTCAGGGCATCACAAACTCATGCCCCTCGGGTCGAACGGTGAGTACTGGACAGGGTGCCTTGCGGACGACCTTCTCGGCTGTGCTTCCCATCAGCATGTGAGCGATCGCGCCTCGACCGTGAGTGCCCATCACGATCAGATCGATCCCCTCTTTCTTGGCATACTGAATCAGTTCGACAAACGCGGATCCCAGGATCGCACGTCGAACGATCTTCAGCTTGTCCTGCCACTCCGGTGAAGGGACTGTGTTCAGCTTTGCCTCAGCACCGCGTTGAAAGTCCTCATTCAATTTGTCGACACCCACGTATCCAATGCCAAACTCGGAATATGCAGCTGCCGGGGGCTCAGTCACATTGACAATATGCAACTCCGCCCCAAATGTTTCAGCGAACTCACAGGCATAGCGGAGCGCATGGTCGCTGCACTCACTGAAGTCGCTTGCTGCCAAGATGCGCCTGAGCTTGATCATCGCTTCATCTCCCCACGGGTTGAACGGTTACGCTTCTGGTTTCTCACGCACAATCCAGACGGAACAGGGGGCATGCCGCAACACATTTTCCGACGTGCTCCCCAGGAAGAATCGATCAATCCGACTGAGCCCGCGATGTCCGAGCACCACGAGGTCTGCTCCCAGTTCCTCGATCACGGACAGGATTTCATCATCAATCGATTCTGTTTCTCTGTGCTCACTATTGACATGCGATGTCGTCTCACGCAAGTGATCGACCGCCCAGGCAAGAGCTTCGTTCGCCTGACGCTTCTCGTTTTCCCAGAGTGCCCCGGTCTTCTGGTAGATCGCCATGCCCGGATGCATGATCACCGTGACGACACTCAAAACCGTGATCTCGACCTGCTCTCCCCAGTGGAAGCGAGCCATCGTCTCCACAGCTTGCCGGGAAGCCTCCGAGCCATCATGGCAGATCACGATCTTCAAAGGCTGATCCGCTAACCGACCGCTCTGATGAGGTCGGGTGACAAGCACAGAACAGGGAGCATGCTTGGCAACTTTCAGTGAGACACTGCCCAACAGAAATCGCTGAGTGGGCGTCATCCCGCGCGCCCCCAGGACAATCAGGTCACAGTGACTCTCCTCCCCGAACCTTACCAACTCGTCCGCAGGATGTCCGGCTAAGGGGTATGTCTCAACCGTGCCATTGATACCCTCGAATCGAGCCGCTTCCTCCACAAGCAAAGATTCAGCTCGGGCATGATACTGATCGAGCATCTCATTTACGCTTTGCGGAAACTCTCGCCGCATCTGGGCCAAGGCAGGTACGAGCGCGACGTTGGCGATAATCAGCTGGGTTGGCTCTGGAAACGGCAGCCGTTCGAGGAACCAGTCAGCCTCTCGCGATGCCGCAGATCCGTCAGTTGCCAGCAGGACCTTCATGGCTGTTCTCTCCCAATAACTTATGGGTTATCTGATGCGATTGTGATACTCCGCGCATAACGATGACATTCGATGCAGTTCATCGTCGCGTCCATCCATTTGAGTGCAGCCCGGTCCAGGTTCTCCTTGTCCGCAGCATCCATCAGCTCCTTGGTCGTCTGCTGAAACTCCCCACTGAAGTTACGATAGACGGCATCATTCGTCACACGCCATTTCTCAGCCGTGCTCATCGCATTCAGTTCTTTCGCCCCTTCCTTGATCAGGGCAAAGTCTTCCATGGCCAACCCTTCAAGAAGCTTGCTTGAAGCATCCAGCTTCAGTCGCATGAAGTGGCTGAGGTCCTTTTTCGACTGCTCTGCCTTGGACGACGCTCCTTCCTGCGATGGCTCCTTGTCAGCGGCGACGACCAAAGTCCAAGCTACAAAGACTCCAGCACAAACCAGTGTCAGGTTCCGAATGATCTTTAAGTTTGTCATGATCGTTCCTCAATGCGTAAAAGAGATTTCCTGACAATCACTTCTGGCAAAGCCTGTGCCGAACGATGCACACCTCAGAATTCGGGGGAAATGGTCAGAATTGACACGGTGCCCAGTTCCATGCGCGCACATTCGCACGAACAGCAGCGAAGTGCACACTCTCGGCCTCAAACCCTCCCCTCCCTCAAAACGAGTCCGGATCGATTCACCTCCGTCTTCTCTCGTAAGAGAGAATCCAGTCCTGCATCGGAATGAGAGAGAAAGGAGGAACCCGTTCAGAACACATTGGTATTAATGATTCACCACCATTTCAATCAGAAACCATTCGGAGTGACTCACGCGCACTGTTGAATTGTGTGTCCGGGACAATCGTGTCAGAGTGTGCACTTGAAATGGAACTGGCACACCGACCGCAGAAGCAGATTGGAGATTGCTGTGACTACAGAAAGAAAGCATCAATTGATCGCGATCACGGTGTTCTTCGCTTTCGCTGCAACGTCGATGGGTGACGACGCTCGGACGAACGTCCTGTTCATCATCTCGGATGACCTCAATACGTCGCTCGGATGTTATGGTCATCCGCTGGTGAAGTCACCCAATATCGATCGGCTTGCAGCCCGCGGCATGCGGTTTGAACGTGCCTACTGCCAGTATCCACTCTGCGGACCAAGTCGCAATTCGATGCTGACCGGTCTCTATCCGAATTCCACTGGAATTCACTCAAACAGCCAGATCTTCCGACAGTCGATCCCGCAGCAATATAGTCTGCCGCAGTCCTTTCGGCTGGACGGATATTTCGCAACCCGAATTGGCAAACTCTTCCACTATCAAGTCCCCAAATCAATCGGGACGAACGGACACGATGACCCCGGCTCGTGGGAACTGGAGTTGAACCCTGCAGGGTGTGATCGTCTCATCGAAGAACCGGAGATCTTCACCCTCAGACCAGGAAACTTTGGCGGAACGCTCAGTTGGTACGCTTCTCCTCGAGGCGACCATGAACACACGGACGGGATGATGGCCGCAGACGCGGAATGGGTTTTGGAGAGGTGTGCTCGTGAGTCACGTCCTTTCTTCCTAGCGGTCGGCTTCTTCCGCCCGCATACCCCATACGTGGCTCCGCAGGACTATTTCACTCATTACCCAAAGAAAGACATGCCTCTGGTGCAGGGCGTACAGGACGATATCAAGGACCTTCCTCCAGACGCATTGGCAAGTCACAAGCAGGAACACGATCTGCTAAACGATGACCTCAGACAACAGGCCATTCAAGCATATTACGCCAGCATCGAGTTCATGGACGCTCAGGTCGGCCATGTCCTCGATGCTCTGGATCGGCTCGGTCTTGCCGAAAACACCGCGATCGTTTTTACCAGCGATCACGGTTATCACCTGGGTGAGCACGGCCTCTGGCAGAAGATGAGTCTGTTCGAAGAATCAGCCCGCGTTCCTCTCATCATTGTTCCTCCCAACTCAAAAAACGCAGGTACAGTATGCGACTCACCGGTCGGACTCGTCGACTTGGCACCGACGCTTCTTGAGATTTGTGGTGTCTCCCCTCCGGATAACTTGCAGGGGCAAAGTCTGGTTCCGATGTTGGAGAACCCGAACGAAATCGGACGGGGATGGTCAATCACCCAAGTGGTCCGCAGACATGGCCGCGGCACACAGACATTCGGCTACTCCTTGCGCACTCCACGCTGGCGATACACCGAATGGGACTCCGGCAAACGCGGCCGCGAACTCTACGATCACAAAGTCGACCCACTCGAACAGACGAACCTCGTAGAATTGGACACCCACGCAAACGTCATCACCGAACTCGCGAAAACGATGAAGGATGCCCTCCCAACAACCTTGCCGAAATCCGGTGATATCCCACAAGTCTCGTCCATGAATTGGTCACCAAACTTGACCGAGCCATGACAACAACCTCACGCTCCATTCAGCGACCTATGGAACATCGCATCGATTAACCTAAGCCGTCACCCAATCAACTCAGGACCAACGTGTAGACTGGGTGGCCGAGTTTGTGGAGGAGGCGGAGAGGATCCTGGGTGAAGCTGCGTCAGTTGGCGGTGATGTTCTCGGTTCCACCCGTCACCGTGCAATCAACCACGGCGACTCAATAAGTGAAGGAGCGTTGGTTGCTCAGTTGGTGGGTGTTGAGTCAGGTCTCGTCGAGTTGTACGAGGAATGATGGTATGTCTCTGCAAGGAGAGGAATTCTGAGCGATTCGTCCGCGAGCCGAACGAAGATCAGACGGCTTCAGAGCAACAGGAAGAGTCTCTGGGGCGACCATTGAGTCTTAATGATCAACGTCATGGAGCCGTCATTGCTGCTCTGGGTGCCAGCGGTGCCCGGACAGTTCTTGATCTTGGTTGCGGCGAAGGGAAGTTGCTGCGTGAGTTGCTCTAAGACCGACAGTTCGACCAAATCGTCGGCAGGGATGTATCGATCCGCTCACTGGAGATAGCCCAGAAACGATTGAAGCTGGATCGACTTGCCTCCACCATCATCACCCGATCAGGCGGCTGAAGACTCCATCGACGACGATCCCCCGTCTCCTTCTCCATTTGACCTCTGACCCGCTGCCATGACCCTGGCGTGTGCGAGTCCAGCTGCCTCCTGAAGTCTCAGACCACCGACCAAAGCCATCTCTTCCAGAATCCGCTGAAACTCAGCACGCTCCAAAGCCCGGACTCCAAACTCGATCAGATACCGCATAGTAACTTCATGCTCAGCATTCATCCTCGCAATACGATCGGCAATCTGCCGGTTCGCCTTCTCCTGTTCACTAACCGAAGCTTCCACTTCCCCCCCCACAACAACCTCACTTTTCAATGCACGTCGATCAAGCGGCAGCTCATCGGCCAACCGGCACTCGACACTGGCCTACCGGCTTAAAATTGTATTGCTCATAAGCCGTGCAGGTTCTGGTAACGGCTGGAGTCCCCGGGTAAACTGCATTCAATGAACGATGTGACCGTGATGCTCCGGCGGATCGACGAGGGAGATCCAACTGCAACCAATCAGCTTTTGCAGTTACTCTACGAAGAACTTCGGAAATTGGCTGCCGCTCGCATGGCTGACGAAGCTCCAGACCATACATTGCAGGCGACGGCCCTGGTGCATGAGGCGTATGCCCGACTGATTCATGGCCAATCTGACGGATGGGAAAGCCGCGGTCATTTTTTTGCCGCAGCCGCTGAGGCAATGCGGCGGATTCTCATCGATCATGCCCGTCGCAGGCAGGCCCAAAAGCGTCGTAGAACGGCATCTTCGCCTGACCTGGAACGGCTGACGGCAGCTTTGCCGGTCACTGTAGATGAGATGCTCGATTTCGATCAGGCCATCACACGGCTTGAAGCTGTCGATCCTCAAGCGGCACGAATCGTAAGTCTTCGCGTGTTTGCGGGTTTAAGCGTCGAAGAGGCCGCAGCGAGTATCGGAGTGCCAGTCCGCTCGGCTTATCGCGACTGGGCCTTTGCCAAAGCATGGTTGTTTCGTGAGTTAGGACTCGCTTCGCAATGAGGTCGGTCCATGAAATCCCCATGGACCTCAGATTTCCTGAGAGAAATCTGGCAGTGAATGACCAGGGAATGCGCACTGTTGTTGGACACCGTCATTTTATCGCGGTCGTTGGCAGTTAGACGACCCGCAAACCTTCGCTCGTTGACTGCGATCGAACCTGATCGCCACTGGACCTCACGTGAATCCGTTCTAATGACAGCAAAGACCGCAAGAATCAAGGAGTTATTCGCTTCCGCGCTGGAAATCGGTTCTCCGGAACAGCGGGAAGTGTTTCTGGCAGAGGTGTGTCAGGACGATCGGCCACTCCGCGCGGAAGTCGATTCGCTTCTGGACGCACATCAAAGGGCCAATGATTTTTTAACGACGACGGTGTCTTCGGGTCTGAGATCCCTGGTCGATCCACCTGTGGACGAAGCTATCGGCTCACAGATTGGACCCTACACAATCCGGGAGAAGATCGGCGAAGGGGGCATGGGTGTCGTGTATGTGGCTGAGCAGTCGCGACCGATCAAGCGCAAGGTGGCTCTGAAGCTCATCAAACCGGGTCTGGAATCGAGAGATGTGATCGCACGCTTTGAGGCTGAGCGTCAGGCACTTGCTCTGATGGAGCACCCGAACATTGCACGCGTTCTCGATGCGGGAACGACCCAGCAGCAGCGGCCTTACTTTGTCATGGAACTGGTCCGCGGTGTCCCGATCACCGAGTACTGCGATGCAGCAGGACTAAGAACACAGGACCGACTCAAGCTCTTCATGGCCGTCTGCCGGGCCGTGCAACATGCACATCAGAAGGGGATCATTCACCGGGATCTCAAGCCCAGTAATGTCATGGTCACGTTGCATGACGGTGTCCCAGTGCCCAAGGTGATCGACTTCGGAGTGGCCAAAGCCCTCGACCAGCAGTTGACAGACCAGACGGCCTACACACAGTTCCGCCAGATGATCGGGACTCCTGCCTACATGAGTCCGGAACAGGCGGAGATGAGTGGCCTGGACGTCGATACGCGCTCGGACGTCTATGCACTGGGCGTGTTGTTGTACGAGCTGCTGACAGGAACGACCCCGTTCGATCGGCAGACCCTGAAGTCCGCCACCTTCGACGAGATGCGACGAATCATTCGTGAAGATGATCCGCTTCGTCCCAGCCAGCGTGTTTCCACCCTCGACTCTGCCACCATTTCCACAATCCGGCAACGCCGCCATGTCGACGTACGTGAACTGAGTCATTCGCTCAAGCGGGAACTGGATTGGATCGTGATGAAGTCGCTGGAGAAGGACCGCAATCGGCGTTACGAGTCAGCCAGTGCTCTGGCTCAGGATGTTCAGCGATATCTCAATGATGAGCCTGTCGAGGCGTGTCCGCCATCGACTGTTTACCGGGTGCAGAAGTTCATTTCACTGCATCGAAATTTCCTGATGGCGATGTCGCTGATCCTGGTGACAGCCTTGATGGGAGCCGGGTTCACGTTTTTTCAGTCACTGAAGGCTCAGCAGGCAGCGAAGGATTCTCAACTCGCGCAAGCAGACGCTGAGAAACACCTTGGCGCAGCGGTCGCAGCGGAACTGGAGACGCGTCAACTTCTCTATGCAACCGACATGAGCCTGGCTGGTCAGTTCTGGGCGAATGGCAAGGTTCGAGAACTGACGGAAGTGCTGGACCGAACAGCGAACCTCGGTCGTGCCGGTGCCGACCTTCGAGGCTTCGAATGGTGGTTGCTGAAACAGATAGCAACATCTCAAGGAAACGTCCTCACGGAAAGTCCTGAGCAAGCCTGTCTCGTCCGGCGGTCTCCAGACGGACGTTATCTCGTCATCGGCTGGACAGACGGCAGTCTCGAGGTGAGAGACGGGCAGGACTTTCAGAAACTAAAGACGTTTCGCGGGGGAGGCTTCTTCGTCTACGGCTGCGACTTTCACCCGAATGGAAAGCAGTTGGCGACCCTTGGTGATGACGGCATCATCCGGATCTGGGATCTGGAACAGCAGCGACTCATCAAGGAGATCGCAGCTTTTCAACGTCATGGGCATCGTGTCTGTTTCAGTCCGGACGGCCAGGTCGTGGCCGCGTCCGGCGAAAGTGATGAGGTTCGGTTCTTCGATGTGGAGACCGGTGAACTGCTGCGAACCATCGGCGGGTTCTCTCAAGGAGAACATGAAGGAACCGAACGGAGATTTGCCTGCAACACCAAGCGTGATCGGCTTGCCATCGGTGATCACGGTGGAATGACAGCGATCTACGACTTCAGCACGGGAAAAGAAGTCTGTGTCCTGGAAGACTCCAATTACCAAACGAGCGCAATGTGTCTGAGGTTTTCTCCAGATGGGGAGTTTCTGGTCGGGAGCATCATCGACCGGAGTGTCAGGGTCTGGGACACAGAAAGTGGTTCACTGATCGCAACCTACCGCGGCCATCTGGATCACGTACTGGATGTCGCTGTGAGTCCAGACGGACAATTCATTGCTTCAGGAGATCGGTCAGGGGTCGTCCGGTTGTGGAAAATGCCTGAGCAATACGCTCAGGGTGCAGATTCCAGTCAGGGGTGGCCCGCTGTGTTGCAGGCACATAATGACCGGGTGCTGTCGCTTGAGTTTTCCGCCGACGGCCAACAGCTGGTCACGGGCAGCCGTGATCAGTCTGTGAAAGTGTTTTCTCCTCCAGCCGTATCCGCTCGGCAGACCCTTGACGTCAATCGTCCCCGCGATGTCGCCTTCTTCGACGGCGGGAATCAGTTGCTCATCGGCTGCGAGCAGGCCCTTGTTGTCTGGGACAAGCAAAGGGGAGAGACTCGACGGATCTCCAAGTTTGATGAACACTTGAAGTCCATCACCATCAGTAATGACCAGCGTCTGATTGCCACCGGCCATTACGACGGAGCGGTCATCCTGTGGGACTTGGCTTCCGGGAGTCAGAAATCATGCCTGCGAACTGGGATATCTCGTGCAGACCACCTGGAATTCTCTGCTGCGGGCACTTCACTCCTTTGTGGGACATGGGATGGAGAACCTCCAATGTTGCTCATGATTGAGAGCGGCCAATTGAGAGAAGTTGCGCGGCGTTTCTCAGGTTATGAGGGTGGCTGGGTTTCATCGATCGCTCCGGAACTCCTCTTCACCCAACTCGACGAGTTGCATGCTCTTGATCCTGTGAACGGGAGCATCCTGCGCAAGTACCTGGGACACACGAACACGGTCAGGGCCGTGGCATTCTCGCCCAGGGGGGAGACCTTCGTGAGTGGTTCCGATGACCGGACTGTGCGAATCTGGGATGCCGACACGGGCATGCTGCTGAACACGGTCCTGGCCCATGAAAAGCCCGTCCTGGCTGTCGCGATCTCACCCGATGCCCGGACCATTGCCAGCGGCGATTCAAATGGGACCGTGTACCTCTCCCACCTGGCCACCGGCCGTTCCCTGCTCAGCCTGGAAATGGAAACTGGGCAAGTGCTGGATTTGGAATTCTCGCCGGATGGACGTCAACTGGCCGTGGTCCAACCGGACCGCTTGACCCTGTTCACGGTCGACCAGGCCCAGGATTTCTCGACCCGAGCACCACTGGACAGACCACGATAGATCTCGCATCCCACTCTGTCGATGGAACTTAGGGCATCTTGTTCAAATTCTGTATTTCGTGGCAAATTCCTGGCAGTGATCCGGGCTCAGTTTCGCATTGGTAGTGAGATCGTTCTCCGGGGGCGCTCTGGGACCTTACGTATGAGCGAAACGACATTCGCTGATACGCATGGATCAACTCATTGTGTTTCCCGGAAAGAAACCGCAGGGAGGTCCAGGCGATTTCGCGAAGATCACTTGAAACAGACGGCAGCGTTCCGGTGGCTCCACTTCACCCGATCGTCGCCGTGGGTCCTGTCACACCAATTCACCTGATATAACGCCATGCTCACCAACTCGCTCTGGCGAAGCTTCCTCGGCTCACTCAGCACCTGTTTCCCCCGTCGCCACCGACGGCACCGGACTGGAATGCCTTTACAGACTTCGGCAGTCATCCAGCAACTGGAGGATCGGACCCTGCTGTCGTCGGTAGTCACCGTCGGGCCCGAGCAACAGGTCAACTCCTTCACTGCCGACAGTCAGGTGACGTCTCCTCAGTCTTCCCCAAATGTCGCAGTGGCTGCCAATGGCGACTATGTCGTTACCTGGAGTAGCAACACTCAGGACGGGAGCGGATATGGGGTTTTCGCTCAGCTCTTCGCGGCGAATGGAACTCCCGCCGGTGGCGAGTTTCAGGTGAATGAGTTTACGACTGGGAATCAGCAATACTCATCTGTCTCAATGTTCGACACTGGTGAGTTCATTGTGACATGGTCCAGCGAGTTTCAAGACGGGGAGGGGTGGGGGATCTTCGCAAGAAGATATGATGCTGGCGGCAACGCGTTAGGGAGTGAGTTCCAGGTTAACACACACACGGCCAGCGACCAGATTTATAGCTCCGTCTCTGTCTCTGAAACCGGCAGATTCATTGTGGCCTGGGGGAGTAAGTATCAAGACGGTAGCAGCACGGGAATCTATGCTCAGCGCTACGATGAAAGCGGAAACCCCCTCGGATCGGAATTCCAGGTCAATACCCATACTGCTGACACTCAATACCTCGCTTCAGTGTCCATGGCCGACTCAGATGAGTTTGTGGTTGCATGGACAAGTTGGGCGCAGGACGGAGACGGCTGGGGCGTCTTTGCTCAGAAGTATGATGCCAGCAGCGTTCCGATCGGGAACGAGTTTCGGGTGAACTCAAACACGGCCAGCGACCAGCTCTACCCATCGGTGTCCATGGCAAATTCGGGAGAGTTTGTCGTCACTTGGAACAGTTGGTACCAGGATGGCAGTGGTTCCGGCATTTATGGCCAAAGATACGATACGTCGGGCAACCCTCTCGGAAATGAATTTCGCGTCAACGGCCACACGAGTGGGGACCAACGGTTCTCCTCAGTGTCTCTAGCAGACGCGGGAGATTTTCTCGTCACCTGGAGCAGCTATAGTCAAGATGGAAGTGGATGGGGGGTGTATGCTCAAAGGTTTGACGCAATCGGGAATACCGTTGGTGAGGAGTTTCGTGTCAATACCTTGACCGCCAGCGATCAGTTGTATTCATCCTTAACGCTGAATAATGCGGGCGAATGTGTCATCGCTTGGACTGATGTTGCACAGGATGGCAGCGGAAACGGCGTCTACGCCCAGCGTTTTTCGTTAGTCGAGCGCGATGCCACCACAGTCGGCTTCGAACAGCAGGTCAATACGTTTACGCCATCGACACAGCAGACAACACAGATTTCTTCGCGAAACGTGGCGATTGCTGAGAACGGAGATCACCTCGTTGTCTGGACCAGTGCTGGTCAGGATGGCGACAGCTATGGCATTTTTGCTCAACGATTTGATGCTGACGGCCATGCTTTGGGTGGCGAATTTCAAGTCAACACTATTACCGCCAGTGCTCAGAGGGATCCCTCGGTCGCGATGACGAGTACAGGGGAATTTGTTGTCGTTTGGTCAAGCAGTGATGCGAGTGGAAACGACGACATCTTTGCACGAAGGTATGCGGACAACGGAGCTGCGATCGGTGCAGAATTCCGAGTCAACACATTTACGACCAGTGTTCAGGCCCAACCCTCGGTCTCCGTTGTGGACTCTGGCGACTTTGTTGTCAGTTGGACGAGCGTCAATCAGGACGGAAGTCTCACCGGTGTTTTCGCACAACGGTACGATGCAGATGGCAATGCAATTGGCGGTGAGTTTCAGGTCAACACATTTACTACCGGTCGCCAAATGTACTCGTCGGTTTCTGTCGCAGAGACAGGTGCATTCGTGATCGTCTGGGCAAGTGACACCCAGGACGGCAGTGGCTGGGGCATATACGCCCAGCGGTACGACTCTGGAGGGCAATTGATCGGAAGTGAGTTTCGTGTCAATTCGACGACCCAATCAAGTCAACTCTACCCGTCTGTCGTAATGAGCGAGAGCGGAGCATTCATCATCTCATGGAGTAGCTTGAGTCAGGACGGCAGCAGTTACGGAGTCTTTGCACGAAGGTACGACTCAAATGGCAACTCGATCGGGGACGAATTCCAGGTTAATACGTATACCACGGGAAACCAGCACTTCTCTTCAGTATCAATGGCCAACACCGGAGAGTTTGTCATCACTTGGACCAGTGCTGCCCAAGATGGAGATGGCAATGGCGTTTATGCCCAACAGTTTGACGCGAACGGAAACTCCTTGGGGAGCGAGTTTCGAGTCAATTCGAATACACTCGCCAATCAAGAGTATGCATCAGTCGCCCTGAATAACGCGGGACAGTTCGTCATTGCGTGGACAAGCGACGGTCAGGATGGCGATACCTTTGGTGTCTATTCTCAGCGTTTCTCACTGGACATCCCGCCACTGGTGACGGTTGGCCGTGAGCAGCGGGTCAATACCTATACGACGGGCAATCAGCAAACAACTACGTTTCGAGTTCCGAGTGTTGCGATCGCTAAGAATGGGGACTATGTCGTCACATGGTCCAGCGACTTTCAGGACGGGAGCAGTACGGGCGTCTACGCGCAGCGATTCGACGCGAACGGCAACGCGCTTGGCAGTGAGTTCCAGGTCAACACCTACACCACTGGTTCGCAGAATAGTCCTGCGATTGCGATGTCTGAGTCAGGCGAATTCGTCATCGTGTGGAATGGCGATGGCCAGGGTGGGTTTGGCATCCACGGACAACGATTTGATGCCGATGGAAACCCTCTGGGAAGTGAATTTCAGGTCAATTCATATCTGGATAGCCAGACACATGTCACTGTGGCGATGTCAGACTCCGGAGATTTTGTGATTGCATGGAGCAGCGGATCTCAGGACGGCGACCAATACGGCATCTTTGCCCAGCGATACGACGCGAATGGAAACGCGATCGGCGGAGAGTTTCAGGTCAACACCTATACGGTCGGTCGCCAATGGTTCCCTTCGGTTTCAATCGCAGCGACTGGCGAGTTCGTAATCGTCTGGACGAGTGACTTCCAAGACGGCGATGATCGTGGTGTCTATGCACAACGTTATGACGCCGACGGAAACACCGTGGGCGGAGAGTTCCGGGTCACGACCACAACTGCTGACCGACAGTATACCCCATATGTTTCCATGGCGAACACAGGTGAGTTCGTCGTGGCATGGGCCAGCAACAATCAGGATGGCGACTTGCTTGGCGTCTTCGCTCAGCGTTATGCAGCCGACGGAAGTCCTGTTGGTGACGAGTTTCTGGTCAACAAAACCACTCTCGGTATCCAAGCCCTGCCATCCGTCTCGATGGCGAACACGGGAGAGTTTGTGATCACCTGGGAGAGTTATAATCAGGGTGGCAATGATTGGGGCATCTTTGGCCAGCGGTATGATGCCGACGGCAATGCTCTGGGTGACGAGTTCCAGGTGAACACGAACACGGCGTCGGATCAACGGTATCCATCCATCGCATTGAATGATGCCGGGCAGTTCGTCGTCGCTTGGACCGATACTGCTCAGGATGGCAGTGGGAACGGCGTTTACTCGCAGCGGTATCGGATTCTGTATGAGCCGCCGAGTGTAGCGGTGGATAGTGCGAGCGTTTCCGTCGATGAGGGGAACACGGCGGCCAATACCGGTACTTACAGTGATGCAGAGGGGTTCGCGGTCACGCTGACGGCTTCGGTCGGCACGGTGCTGAACAATGGTGATGGCACGTGGAGCTGGTCCTGGGACACGAGTGACGGGCCGGATGATTCACAAACGGTGACCATCACCGCGACCAGCGTGCGGGGCCTGTCGACGGACACGACCTTTGACCTGACGGTGCAGAATGTTGCACCGGTCATTACGGGGGTGGGGGACACGTCGACGACACCAGGCAGCCCGATCACGATCACTGCGAACATCACCGATGCGGGCGTCGACACCCCCTTCAGCATCGTCTGGGACATGGGTGACGGCACGACCTTCAACGACCTCACCGAAGTCACCCACACCTACGCAGCCAGCGGCGAATACTTCGCCAGCCTGACCGTCACCGACTCCGACGGGGCCGAGACGACCAAAGACTTCCGGGTCGTCATCGCCCCACCCGTCACCATCACCGCCAGCCAGACGGTGCTCGAAGAAGCAGCCATCATCCCCGTCGGCACCGAGCACCAGGTGAACTCGACCACACTCGGTGACCAAACGACGGAATATATCACACCTTCGAATGTGGCTGTCGCTGGGAATGGCGACTACGTCATCACCTGGGTCAGTTACGACGGTAACGGTCAAGGCGTGTTTGCTCAACGATTTGACGCTAACGGCAATTCCTTGGGAGGGGAGTTCCAGGTCAACACCTATACCACGAGCAATCAGCTCTATTCTTCCGTAGCGATGGCCACCTCGGGCGAATTCATCATTACGTGGAGTAGTCTCAACCAGGATGGTAGCGGTTATGGCATTTATGCTCAGAGGTATGATGCCAACGGGAACACTGTGGGCGGAGAGTTCCGCGTCAACACGTACACTGCGAATTACCAGATCTATTCGACAGTCTCGATCGCCGAGACAGGCGCGTTCGTGATTACTTGGAGCAGCGATGGTCAAGATGGAGACGGCAATGGCGTCTATGCCCGACTTTACGATGCGAGCGGCAACCCTGTAGGCGGCGAGTTCCGAGTTAACACTTACACTGTCAGTTCCCAATCCATTCCTGCAGTCTCAATGACTGACACAGGCAACTTCATCATCACTTGGTCGAGTTTCCAAGATGGAAACGGCTTTGGCGTCTATGCACAACGCTACGATGCGGGCGGCACCCGGATAGGCAGTGAGTTTCAGGTCAACACCCATACGGCAGGAGATCAGTTGTGGCCTTCTGTGTCGATGGTTGACTCGGGTAAATTCGTCATCACGTGGTCCAGTTCTGATCAGGATGGCAGTAGTTGGGGGATTTACGCGCAACGATATGATGCAGTTGGCAATGCCTTAGGCAGTGAGTTCCAGGTCAATACATACACACATAGCTTCCAGAGCCGATCGTCGGCTTCGATGACGGACTCAGGCGACTTCTTGGTTACTTGGGATAGCTATGGCCAGGATGGCAGTGATCTCGGAGTCTATGCGCAGGCATATGATGGCCAGGGAAATCTGCTGGGAACCGAGATTCGGGTCAACACCTATACACAGAGTGTCCAATACGCCGCATCTGTGTCAAATAACGGTACTGGCCAGTTTGTCGTGACGTGGAGCAGTGCTTTACAAGACGGGAGCGGCTATGGCGTGTACGCGCAACGGTTTGCTTTGACGTCATCAGATGTCGATGTGTTCGCAACGATCGATAACCCGCTGTCGGAGGATGTGGTCATTCCTCTGACCTACACGGGCACGGCAATTCCGGATGTGGATTTCGAGCAGGTCGGACAACCCGGAGTGGCTCCCACGCAGATCGTGATCCCGGCAGGGCAGACAAGTGGTTCGGTCACGATTCGCAATGTGGCCGATTCGCTGGATGAGGATGTCGAGTCGCTGTCGATTCACTTCGGCGTCCCCTCCAATGCGAGTCTGGCGTCCGCCGATCCGATCAATATTCAATTGCTGGACGATGACGCCGAGCCAGCCGTGTTCCTCAGCAGCGTCGGTCAGACGTTGCATGAGCAGGATCTGAGCCTGCCGGTGACTGTTTCGCTCTCCGAGGTCTCCGGACGTGACGTGACCGTCAACCTGTCGACCAGCGGGACCGCGACGCTCGGCATGGACTACACCTTCGACAACCCGGTCGTCGTCATTCCGGCCGGTCAACTGTCGGCCGGCACGGTCCTGCAACTGCTCGATGACACGGTCGGTGAAGGAGCCGAGCAGATTCAGGTCCAGATTGACAGCGCCGACTACGCTACTGTGCCTGCGACACCGGGACAACCGGCTTCCCTGACGCATCTCATCAACCTGAACGACACGCCGACGATGCAGTTTGCGTCCGTTCTCCGGCAGGTCAGTGAAACTGACGGCACCTACAACGTGCTGCTGACCCTCTCGAACGAGTCGACTTCTCCCATCACCACCACCATCACCCTCTCCGGCGACGCGACGATCGGCGACGATTACACCTCCGCACTGGGAACGATTTTCGATGTGACGTTTGATCCGGGTGAAACTGAGAAGACGATTTCCGTCACGCTGGTCAACGACGAGACGCAGGAGGCGGACAAGTCGCTGTTATTCCAGACAACCAATCTGTTCGGGAGCACGATCACCCACCAGGCCCGGATCATCGACGACGACAGCACGTTCGTGACCGTGACCACGACTCCCGCAACCGTCTGGGAGGACACGGGCCTGGTGACCATCACCGCCACACTTTCCAAAGCCTATGACGCGGGAAGTGGCATCGATGTGCTCGTACCCATCTCCTTCAGCAGTGATCTACAGAATGGAGTCGAGTTCTTTGCAGACACGACTCCGATCCTGATTCCGGCTGGCGCGACAACCGCCACCCGTGGAATCGCGCTCGTGGACAACGACACGCCCGGCTCCGATGAAGTCATCACGGTCAACGTGGGAACCACCGATCATGCCCGTCTGCTGAGTAATGAGAATCTCTCGATCGTTGTCCGCGAAGATGATCCGCGCGTTTCCTTCGATGGCTTCGGACAGACAGCCTCTGCCAAGACGATTTCCGTCAGCGAATCATCCGGCACCGTGAAGATCCCCGTCTTCCTGAACAGGCGGGTCAACGACACGATCTTTGTGCCAGTCAGTGTTTACTCCACCCAGATGAGTCGCTCGGAATATGACCTCGTCTCAGCAACGGTCCAGATCCAGGCAGGGGACGACCGTGGGTATGTGGAAATCGACATCAACGACGATGGCACGTTTGAGAGCACTGAGTCGCTGACCGTCAAACTTGGCACTGGAACGGGCTTTACACTGGAACCGACTTCCAGTGATCGCACACGAACCGTCGAGGTCACCGATGACGAATCCCCTCCAATCCCCGTCTGGTCGACGTCTGCGATCGTCACCAATGAAGGCGCGGGGGTCGTAAAAACCAAACTCAAGTTATCACACGCTTCCGCGACAGCTGTCGATGTGGTTGTCAGTGTCTCCAACAAGATCTATTTCGTCAGTCCTACAAGGGATCTGACGATTGATGGATTCACGCTCAGTTCCTCTGGAAGATGGTTTAAGACCTATCGATATTCCAAAACCTTCACGTTTGCACCAAATCAAACGGAGTTGCCCATCGAAATTCGGCTGGTCAACGACAACACATACGAGTCGACTGAGACATTCATCTTTTCCGCCAGTCGACCTGGTAGCAGCGTCCAGAAACTTGACATGGTGATCTATGACAACGATGTCCGTCAGGCGCTCGAGAAACTTGGAGAGCCAGTCAATAGTGGAAGCGGTGGTGGTGGCGGGAACTGGTTGGAAGAACTCCTCTATATACCCCCAGGTTCAAACGACAAGACACCAGCCGGGTTAAGCTGGAAAACGTTCTTCGGCGGCGACGGATTCGCTGACGGTGCGACAGCCTTCTTTGATGCAAACTTTAATCAGGTTCCCGATTTTGTTGATGCCAACGGCAATGGAGTCCTGGATGAGGGAGAGTTGGTGGAGCCGATCGCCGAGTCCAACTACGACGGATCAGTTGCAATCCCTTCCTTGGTGGATTTCGATCTGAATCAGGACGGCGTGATCGATTCCATGGAAGGTCAGATCGTCTTCCGAGGGGGCGTCGACTCGTCAACCGGCCAGCCGTTCCTGGTACCACTCGTTACACCCATTGCCTATCCAGTCGCTTCACCGCTCAGCACGCTTGTTTCGGCGATTCAAGAGTCGCAGGGACTCGATGTCCTCTCAGCCGAAGCGGTCGCTGCCAACGCCTTGTCGATCCCGGAACAAGCCTATCTGCGATCGCATCTGATTCCGCTCACGAATTCGGGTGACGCGGTCGCTGCTCAGAGCTTTGCCGCGAGCGCCATGATATACGGTACCGCGTCACAGATGGCAGCCTTCATCTCCGGACTGCAGGGCGGTGTGCCGACGGACCTAGCTGGGCGACTCGTGTTTGCCGAAATGGCAGCTTTGCTGACTGAGCCGGATGCCCTGCTGGACCTCACGGAACCAGTGGTCATTGATTCAATCCTCCGGGGTGCCATCGCCCGCAGCGGTGCAACTCTGCCCGCTGGGGACGAATTATCGACCGCTGTTGATGTGATTGTGGCCATCAACGAGCAGTTCGCCGCGATTCCTGTCGAAGGGACACGCGAGTACCTGGAAAGCGTGGCCCATATTCAAGTTGTGGCCAACGGCCAATCACCCGATGATCTGGTTCTGCTCGCGAACGGAACGGTGTCATCCGCAACGATTCAGAGCACATATTTCGAGGCCGGCCTGCAGCAACAGATCGCCAACAGTGAGATTCTCAACGTTGTGGTGCCGTACGTTCTCACCAGCAATGCGCAGATCATTGAAGGAGACAGCGGGACATCCCTGCTGCAAGTGGATGTCTCCCTCTCCGACGCTTCCAACCTGCCGGTGACGGTCAATTACGCCACGCAGGACTACACCGCCGTTGCCGGAGAAGATTACGACAGCATCGCGGGACAACTCTCCTGGGCCGCGGGAGAGACGACCACCCACACGCTGCAAATCCCGATTCTGGGCGACACCGAATTTGAAGCAGACGAACAGTTTCATCTGGCCTTCACGGATGCGGTCAATGCGGCTGTTCTGGAGACTCTCTCCACTTTGTCGATCCACAACGATGACCTGGCCTC
Organism: Planctomycetaceae bacterium; assembly: GCA_020426325.1. Taxonomy (GTDB): domain Bacteria; phylum Planctomycetota; class Planctomycetia; order Planctomycetales; family Planctomycetaceae; genus JAHBXU01. Next base: position 23,314 of record JAGQQG010000097.1, read on the forward strand.
ATTCACCATTGAATCCCCCGCTGGTGATCTGGATTACCTCATTGAGACCGACTCCAGCGGCATCCTGATTGAAGAAAGTGGCGAAGCGTTGTTCGGTGGGACGCTCGCGGAAACTCCCTTACTGACTCTTGAAGGATCTGCCGGCGTTCGTAACGACTTTACGTTTCGAGCGGGCCTCGACGCCGTCAGTCCTGTCGATGGTTTTCGTGTTGTCGGGGCGGGTCCCGACGACACGTTGACCATCGATGCCCAATTCGCAGAAAGTCTGCAGCACATCATCACAGGGAGTGGAACCGGCCTCTTCCTCGTGAACGGCGTCACTCTCTCCTACGAGAACATCGCCACCATCAATAGTCCTGCCAGTCCGATCTTTACGCTCTTGCCAACGACTCCGCTTGAGCTTGGGGATTCACCCATGTTCGCGATCGACGTTCCAGGCTTCGATTCGGAACTCCCATCGGAGACGATCTGGACAATCACACACGACGAGATGGTCATCGCTACTGGGATGGGACAAGCCGCAACGATACCTGACCTTGAACTGGGAACTTATCGCATTGACTTCCTTGCCACACAGGAAGGGCGATTGACGACAGGCATCTCCTACGAATTTGAGGTGCGGCCAGCTCCCGTCGTGATTGGCACGGCCGTCAATGGTGGTGATAATAATCGTTCAGGCATACGGGAGTTGACGTTCACGTTTGATCAGGCGGTGACGTTGGGGTCGCCGACGGCTTTGAATCTGTTCAATCATTCGACCGGGTTGCCGGTG
>JAGQQG010000098.1 GCA_020426325.1 Planctomycetaceae bacterium
AAACAGCAGCACTCCCATGTAGAGTGTCAAGCCGATCGCTCCCGACTTGAACAGAACCTCCAGATACTGTTGGTGCGGCGTGTCGAACTCAGCGAAGTTTGAGAACGACTCGAACTGATATCCGAGCATCGGCCGGGCGGACCAGAGGTCGATGGTTACTGCCCAGATCTCTCCACGTCCGGACAGGTGATCGCCGCCGCCAACCGTTTGTGACGTTCGCCGCGTCAGACGCTCGACCCACATCATCACGTCATGATTCCCCAGCACGGAGTCCAACATGCTGGACATCGACGCGAGCAGGAAAATGCCCATCGTCGCAGCGAACAATGGCAGATAAACTCGCCCCGTCAGGAACAAATAGATCAACACGCCGATCACCATGACAGCTGTCGACGAACGTGACAGCGAGAGCACGACCATCATGCCGGTAAGCATGGCGATCCCTCGGAGGACCCACTTGCCGATCTTCGTCACGCGGATGTCAGCGGCAGCCATCAGAAGAGGAACCATGAGCGCGAACAGCGTCATCGCACTATTGGGGTAACCATACAGAGGGAACCCAAACAGATACTTCCCCCAAGCGACTTGCGGGAAGCCGGGCGTCATCACAGCAGTCGCAAACGTCGCGACCGACATGCCCGCGAACGCGATCACAATGCGACGCAACGTCGGCAGGGGTGACATGACCGAGGCGATGTAGGCACCGAGCCCGACGAACGCAAGAGGCTTGGCGAACTTCACTGCCGACACGATCCGTCCCAGTTCGCTGGATTGCGCATACGCGATTCCCGCGATGGACAGACAATAGATCAACGCGACCGCAGCCGTCACTCGCACAATCGAGAAGCGACGCAACACGATCCCGCTCGGAATCACCAGATCGCCCCGACGGGGGATAAAGATCAGCAACAGGAACAACAGGTCGGAGCCGACGATATCAACCGGCTTGCCCGAGAACTCGGCCACACGAAACGAGGCAGGCAGCGTGACCAGCAGGGCAATGATCCAGGAAAACAGCCAGTTCATGACAACGCGGGATTCCTCATTCCATGACCGCGAGCCTGACACATCGTGTGTCAGCGACGTCGTATGAGGGGATCTCGGCCTCCGTCTCCCCCCAACTGAGACTCTCAGCGGGGTGAACTGTCGAGAAAATGGCGAAATGGGTCAAGACATGTTGCAGTCGACGGGACGTCGATCACCCTCTCCCTCAAGGGGAGAGGGGAGCCATGGTCGCCACGCCGTCGATCCAGAAACATACCGTCGCGCCGAGATTGCTGCTTCCGAGCGGGGATGGACCATCAATCCGATCAGCAGGAACAGGCAGTTTCCGGTCAGCGAATAGGTCAGGTTCGCCTGCGAGAGATTCCCGATCAGCACGCCACACAACAGTGCAAGCACAGCGGCCAGCAGATGCCCCTCGTTTGAAGTCCGTGTCGCATGAGCATTCCAGTCTCGCCACAGATAAATGAGCCACCCCAACGCAATCAGCAGCATGGCTGCATACATCGCAAAGCCAATGGCTCCGGCTTTGTAGAGTGTCTCCAGATACTGTTGGTGAGGCGTGACGAATTCGGAGTGATACGAGTAGGGGCGAAACGCATATCCTACCCACGGATGAGTACGGATCAGCGACCACGCTTCGGCCCAGATCGTGCTGCGACCGGCGAGCGCTCCCGAGTTGCGATTGACCGGCTCCACGAAACGATGGGCGGCCCGCTCCTGCAGCAGCGGCTGTTGCTCGGCGACCGCATCGGAATTCAGCACGATGAGACTGTAACCCGTGCCGACATACAGAACGGCCACGCAGGCAAAGCTCATCAGCCGCCAGCGTCTGCCGGTCATCAGCAGATAGACGAACAGGCTCAGCACCAGCACGACATTCGCACACCGTGAGAGCGAGCTGACCACGAGTACAAAGCTCGCCGCAGCCGCAGCCCAGCCGAACCAACGTTGCCAAGATTTCGAGGAAGTGTCCGCAATGACCATCACCAGGGGAGTTGCAGCCGCCACAAAGGTCATCGCCAGATTCGGGAAGCCATAAACCGGATGCCCCATCCACTGCGAACCCCAAACCGTTCCCGGAAAGTCGGAATGCAGGATCGTGCTCACTGCGAGTAGCAGGACCACAACGGCGAGCATCCATGACATCTGCCGCAGCATCATCCTCGGACCAATTGCCGTCGCGAGCCAGCCACCCAGAAAGACAAACAGTAATGGTTTGATGAACTTCGCAGCGGAAAGCAAACCGATCGCATCACCCGTCCGCGACCATTCAGCCACAGCCAGAAGTCCACAATAGGCGATCAGAGCGATCAGGCAACAATACATCCATGTCGCCGCAACGTTCTTCTCACCAGAGTCGTGCCCCCTCTGTCGAAGCCATCGCCACACACAGACCGGTAGCGCGAGCAAGAGCATATCTGAGGGCAACACGTCGATCGGCTTGTTGTGAATCGTTACCACATTCCACGACACAGGCAGGACCACAGCGGCTGCGATGAACCAACTCCAGAAGTCGGCATGCCTCAAGAACGATCGAGGTGCGTTCATGCGGCCACCGGTCGCTTCCATTGGACATGGATAAAGACAGCCCAGACGATGTTCGTCAGCAAACTGGCGATCGCCAAGCCCATCAGACCGAGCCAGGGCATCAGCAACAGGCTCATCACAAAGTTCACGCCCACGCCAATCAGCGTGCCGGCGAGTGTTGTCGTCTCACGACCCGACATCGAGAGTGCATAAGCAACTGGACCCGCGATTGCCCGGACGATTGCACCGATCAGCAGCACGGCTAACACCGGGCGTCCCGCCTGAAAGCCTGTCTCGATCAGTCCCAACAGGGGGAATGAGATCAACCAGACTGCAAGCGACACGGGCACTGCAAACGCCAACCCAATCAGGCGAGAGCTTCGGACCAGTGACCATAACTTGTCGGTCTCTCCCCGGGCATGCATGGCCGCAAACTTGGGAGCCGTGTACAGGTTCAATGACTCCACGCCCAACAATGCCACGCCCGCGAATCGCTCGGTAATCGCCAGCACACCAGCGGAGTCGGTGTCCATCATCGTCCCCCCCAACATGACGCCCATGTGATCCTTGAGATGGACAGCCACCGCAACGCCGACGAACGTGAGCGAGGTTCGCGACCAGTCCTGCTTGCGAGTATCACCGGGAATTGTGGTGACTGTTCCCAGGGACGTACGTAACCGCAACCAGGTCGCCAGTCCCCAGCAAAATGTTACTGCAAACAGTTGTGTCCCCATGATCATCGGGGCCAGCACTCTGCCATCCAATGCGACGAACAGAATGGACGCGATCGACATGGCGAGCGCGGGCCAGACCGCGATCAACAACAGACTCTGCCAGACCTGTCCGACCGCGCGCAATTGCGATTGTCGCAGCGCCTGTGACACCGTCGGGATCAACAACAACGCCCCCAGCCACAGACTCATCCGCAGTGACGTTTGTCCCGACGACACCAGCAATGGCACCAAGAGGATCAATCCGACTCCGAGCAACAGCGAGAGTCGCAGAGTGAGGTGCTCACTCCACTGCAGAAAGCCGGAGAGCAGCGACGTCTCTCCCCGTGCTAGGTGAGCCGACACATACCGCAGCGATGCACTGTCGACTCCGAACTTGCCGACGACCGTCAGCGTCTGCACCCACGCCATCGCATACGCATAGACCCCGAATTCACTCAGCCCCAACACGCGTGCCACGATCATCTGCAGACCGAACATCAGGCCGGAGATCAGCAGTCGCAAGCCCAGCACGACCGCCCCGCTACGAACGAGACCGCGTCGTTCCCGACGAGCTACAGACTCATCGGGCGAAAGGGCATTCGTCCGGACAGTCGAGGCAGCTGGGGTCAAGCTCGGTGGCTCCAAAAACTCTGCAATCAACAGCGGTGCGGGGGGGCGAACTGTGCGGCAATTTCCCCAAACTGTCAAGATCGGTCGACTTTCTACGGGGGCAGACACGATTTCGGCGGGGTGGCGTGTGAATTCTTGGAGGCCCACACGCCGAAATGGTGCTGGACCCCGTGCCCCGATTGGCCTTTGTCGCATCCGGCAGCCGTCGTATACTCCGCCTCCCGCGAATTGTTCCGTTGACCCACGTTGCCTCATGCGCCAAATCCTGCAATCCGTCAAGGATGGCGAGACGCTCATCTGCGATGTCCCCTGTCCCCAGGCGGGGCGCGGACGGCTGCTCATCCGCACACACACCACGCTGATCTCCGCGGGCACCGAACGCATGCTCGTCGAGTTTGGCAAGGCCGGCTGGCTCGACAAAGCCCGTCAGCAACCAGACAAAGTGCGGCAGGTCCTCGACAAGGTGAAGACCGACGGCCTCTTCCCCACACTCGAAGCAGTCCGTAACAAGCTCGATCAACCCATCCCCCTCGGCTACTGCAACGTCGGCACGGTCCTCGAAATCGGCAGCGGCGTCGAAGGCTTCGAGGTGGGCGATCGTGTGCTCTCCAACGGACATCACGCAGAAGTCGTGTGTGTCCCACAAAACCTGTGTGCTCGAATCCCCGACAACGTCTCCGACGAGTCAGCCACGTTCACCGTCGTCGCAGCGATTGGCCTTCAGGGCATCCGCCTCGCCCAACCGACGCTCGGCGAGACGTTCGTCGTCTCGGGTCTCGGCCTCATTGGTCTGCTAACGGTACAACTCCTGCGAGCGCACGGCTGTCGCGTGTTGGGCCTCGACTTCAACGAGCAACGACTCGCTCAGGCAGCCGAATTTGGAGCGGAGCCATTTAATCTCGGGCAGGGCGATCCGATCCCCGCCGCGATGGCCTTCTCCCGCGGTCGGGGTGTCGATGGTGTCATCATCACCGCTGCGACCCAGAGTGACGAGCCAGTCCGACAGGCCGCCCACATGTGCCGCAAGCGAGGGCGCATCGTGCTGGTCGGTGTCGCAGGGCTGAACCTCTCGCGGGCAGACTTCTATGAGAAGGAACTGAGCTTTCAGGTCTCCTGCTCCTACGGTCCGGGCCGTTATGACTCGGCCTATGAACAACAGGGACAGGACTACCCGGTCGGCTTCGTCCGCTGGACGGAGCAACGCAACTTCGAAGCGGTCCTCGACATGATGCAGTCGGGACAACTCGACCCGCAGTCATTAATCACGCATCATTTCGATCTGGACAACGCCGCCGACGCGTACGCCCTGATCAGCAGTAACGATCCATCACTCGGCGTGATGCTCCAGTACCCGACGCCCGAACAGAAGCCGGACACGGACCTTCGCGAGAACGTCATCCGCAAACCGAAGACAATTGACACTCGCTTGGGATCGGCTCCACGTGTCGCCTTCCTTGGTGCCGGCAGCTTTGCGACTCAGACACTCATCCCCGCGTTCCAGCAACACGGGGCCCAGCTCGCGATGGTCGCCTCGCGCGGTGGGCTGACGGGCACGATTGCTGACCGCAAGTTCAAGTTCGACGAAGTCACCAGCGACACCGACGCTCCGTTCAACGATCCCAACATCGACGCGATCGTGATCGCCACCCGACACGACTCGCATGCAGACCTCGTCTGCCGGGCACTCGATGCGGGGAAACACGTGTTCGTCGAGAAGCCACTCGCTCTCAACACCGAACAACTCGACTCGGTCCTTGCCTCAGCAGAGAACAGCTCACACGCTTTGATGGTCGGCTTCAACCGGCGCTTTGCGCCGCACGTTCAGCGCATGCGGGAGTCACTCGCCGGTGCGAAAGAGGCGAAGGCGTTTGTGATGACAGTCAACGCAGGCATGATCCCCGCTGATCACTGGGTGCACGATCCGATTGCAGGTGGTGGACGCATCATCGGCGAGGGATGTCACTTCGTCGACCTGCTGCGATTCCTTTGCGGACATCCAATCACGCAAGTCCAGGCAACCATGTTCGGTCGCACGGCTGCGGACAACATTCACGACGACCGCATGACCTTCACGCTCTCGTTCGCAGACGGCTCGATCGGCACCGTGCATTACCTCGCCAACGGCCACAAAGCCGTGCCGAAAGAACGTCTCGAAGTCTTCTGCGGCGGTCGCGTCATGCAGCTCGACAACTTCCGCAAACTGAAGGCCTACGGCTGGCCCGGCCTCACCAAGATGAACCTCTGGCGACAGGACAAAGGCCACACGAACGGCGTCAAAGCTTTTCTCGACGCCATTCGCACCGGAGGACCAGCCCCGATCCCTCTCGACGAACTGGCCGAAGTCAGCCGTGTAACGCTCGACATCGTCCGCGCTGCCGAGACCCGCGAAACAATCGTTTACGACGGCTCGAAACCTGCACCCCCAAACACATCACTCGACGACACCGAATTCATCCCGCGACCACAAACATCGCTTGCGGATTAGCGCGACACTTTTCCGTAGCTGAACTCGCCAGAGTTCAGACAACGCACAAAATGAGACACGGCTGAATTCTGGCGAATCCAGCTACAAACAATTCGAGACGGACATGCATCTGTTACACGTCGTCGGAGCCCGGCCGAACTTCATGAAAGTCGCCCCGGTCATTCGCGCCTTTCGCGACAGGTCGGACATCGAGCAGACACTCGTCCACACCGGCCAGCACTACGACCCGAACCTCTCGGACATCTTCTTCGAACAGCTGGAAATTCCTCGTCCGGACGTCAGCCTTGAAGTTGGCTCCGGCTCGCATGCGAAACAAACCGCAGAGATCATGATCCGTTTTGAGGAGACAGTCCTCAAACACCAGCCCGACTGGGTCATGGTCTACGGGGACATCAACTCGACCGTTGCCGCTGCCCTCGTCGCTGCGAAACTCGGCATCAAGGTCGCCCATGTCGAAGCGGGCCTGCGTTCGTTCGACCGTGAGATGCCTGAAGAGCTGAACCGCCTCGTAACAGATCAACTCTCGGATCTGTTACTCACGACATCGCCCGAGGCCGAACAGAACCTCGCCAACGAAGGCGTGCCCGGCGAGAAGGTCCACTTTGTCGGCAACGTGATGATCGACACCGTGCGATACCTCGTCGACAAGGCGACTATGCCTAGCGTCCCCGGTCTCTCCGGGGAGTACTCGCTGCTCACGATGCACCGTCCGTCCAACGTCGACGTGCCGGAGACTCTGACCCGGATCATCGCCGCCTTGAAGGACATCAGCGAACAGATTCCCATCGTGTTCCCGATCCATCCCCGCACCAAGGCACGCATCGAAACCCTCGATGCGAACGTCCTCGGCTCATCAAACATCATTGTGATGGAGCCGGTCGGCTATCTCGAAAGTCTAGCCTTGCAGAAGCATGCCAAGTTCGTGATGACCGATTCGGGCGGACTCCAGGAAGAGACGACGGCTCTCGGCGTCCCCTGCCTGACGATCCGCGAGAACACCGAGCGACCGATCACAGTCACCGAAGGCACGAACACACTCGTCGGCACCGATATGGACCACCTGCGAGCCGAGGTCAACAAGATCCTCGCCGGCGACGGCAAAGCAGGCCGCATCCCCGAAAAATGGGACGGCCACGCCGCCGAACGGATCGTTGAAGTCTTAGCGAGTAGCTGAACTCGCCAGAGTTCGGAAAACGACACCTCATACTCGGCTGAATTCTGGCGAATCCAGCTACAAGTGCGACGCAACGAGCGATTCACGGACGAATCACCCCAGTCAACGATGGACCGTTGAACAAATCTCTGCAAACCACCGTTCACCTGTGGCGGCACTTTGGCCCCGGTTGGCTGATGTTCCGTGCCGGGTACGCGCTGCGGCGACGGTCGGGACTGATGCGACGGTCGCTCCCCGCATCGAGTTGGGATGCACAGCCACTGTCGAGCTTTCTGAGTGATCCGTCATTGGCGGAAGTTGAGACGTATGTCGCTCGTCGGGCTGAGCAGTGTGTGCCGTTTCTGTTCGACGCAGCCGATCGTGAGAAATGGCAGCCGTACTTCAAACAGTGGGATATTGAATCAAGAAGTCCGTCCTGCATCGCGGATGCCCTCCGCGATGGCGTGTTTCGATTCTTCGAGCATCACACGATTAACCTCGGCTGTCCGCCCAACTGGCATCTGCATCCGGTGACGGGGCAGGAGTATCCCGCCGACCGCCACTGGAGTGAAATCGGAGACTTTGATGGTGGCGACATCAAGTACGTCTGGGAGCCGAGCCGATTCGCGTGGGTGTACCCGTTGGTGCGTGCCTATTGGCGGACCGGTCACGAGCGCGATGCAAAGTTGTTCTGGCAACTGGTCGAAGACTGGCATGCTCACAACCCGCCGCAACACGGCGTCAACTGGAAGTGCGGCCAGGAAGTTGCCCTGCGAGTGATGGCCTGCTGCTTCGGTCTGTATGGTTTTGCAGATTCGGTGGAGACAACACCGGCACGAGTCGCGATGCTGGCACAGTTGCTCGCGGTGTCGGGGCAACGTATTGAAGTGAATCTGTCGTACGCCCTCAGTCAGCAGAACAATCACGGTATCTCCGAGGCGACCGGGTTGTGGACGCTCGGCCTGCTGTTCCCGGAGTTCAAGTCGGCGAAACGGTGGAGACAACTTGGACGCAAGGCCCTTGAGGATCAGTGCCGTAAACTGATCGACGCCGATGGGGCGTTCTCCCAGCATTCGGTAAACTATCAGCGGGTGATGCTCCACGCCTGTCTGTGGTCGATTCGTCTGGGTGACTTGCACGGGCAACCGTTGTCGGACGAGATGCAGGACCGAGTCAGCCGGGCAGGGGAGTTCCTGTGGCAGTTGCAGGATGACGCGACCGGACGTCTGCCGCGTCACGGAGCGCACGACGGGGCACTCGTCTTGCCGTTGTCGAACTGTGAAGCGGATGATTATCGACCGGTCGTGCAGAGTTCCCACTGGCTGCGAAACCGCAAGCGGGGGCTTGCAACGGGACCTTGGGATGAAGAGTTGCTCTGGCTCTGCGGGACCGAAGCGATGGAGTCGCCGGTCGAGGAGCGGGAGCGTCACGACTGGCAGGGACACGAATCCGGATACTCGGTGCTGCGGACTCAGCACGGACACCTCACGATCCGAGCAGGTTCGTTCCGGCACCGACCTGCTCATGCCGACATGCTTCACGCGGACATCTGGTGGCGCGGGCAGAACATGGCCATCGATGCAGGGACCTTCTCCTACAACGCAGCACCTCCTTGGGACACACCTCTGGCCCGGACCGGATATCACAACACAGTCACCGTCGATGGGCGCGACCAGATGGACCGTGTCGGACGCTTTCTGTGGCTTCCCTGGCTGAGTGGCCAGCAGTCGCCGATTGTCACCTCCGAAAAGCACCATCTTGCGTATTGGGAGGGAACACATGACGGATACCAGCGTCTGTCATCACCTGTCCGTCATCGGCGAGGCATTCTTCGTGTCGGAAATGAACACTGGCTCGTTGTCGATTCACTTCACAGCGACTCTTCGCATGCATATCGGTTGCACTGGCTGCTGAAGGACGTGCCGTATGAACTTGACGAGCCACGTCATCAACTGCGGCTCAAAACTCCTCGCGGACCCTATGATATTCGCATCGCGGCGAACACCTCGACCGAAATCTCCTGCGTCCGGGCCGACCCGGACAGTGCCCGCGGATGGTTTGCCCCCCACTATGGCACGCGGAGACCGGCAATTTCGCTGGCCTGTCTCGTGGAAGAGCCATCTGTGACGTTCTGGACTCTGTTAGGTCCGTCGATCACGGGACTGAAGCTCGGTGTCGATCAGGTCATGGCCACAACGGACCAGTGGTCCTGCCGCGTTCGACTTTCCGCAGGAGCAACGTCCAAATCAAGCTTCGATCAGCAACACGACCGACATGGACACCAACAGACAGAAGGATTGAGAAATCCGACTTCCAAGTTTTTGATCGACTCAGTCAGCTTGACTGGAGACATTACTGACCAATGGACCGGGGCGACGGGCAGCCCCTCAAGGAATTGAGCAGCACCATGCATGTCATGTTGATTCATCAAGCGTTCATCTCGCCGAAGGAAGCAGGCGGCACGCGCCACCTCGAACTGGGGCAACGTTTCGTCCGCGAGGGGAACGACTTCACGATCGTCGCCAGCAACCTGTCGTATCATAGCGGCAAACAGGTCGAGCCGCCCGCGGACGGCATCGAGCAGTACGATGGTGTCCGTGTGTGTCGCGCCTGGACGCTCGCAGCACTGCATCGCAGCTATGTCTGGCGAGTCGTTTCGTTCCTGTCGTTCATGGTCAGTTCCGTCTGGACGGCTGTGCGGGTCCGGAACGTAGATCTCGTGATGGGCACCTCGCCGCCGATCTTTCAGTTGCTCTCCGCATGGCTGGTGTCTGTGATCAAGCGGGTGCCGTTCGTCCTCGAAGTTCGTGACTTGTGGCCCGAGTTCGCGATAGATATCGGGCTGCTCAAGAATCCGGCGCTCATCTGGTTCGCCCGTAAACTCGAGATGTTCCTCTACAACCGCGCGACACACATCGTCGTCAACTCGCCCGCCTATCGAGAATACCTCATCCACAAGGGAGTCCCGGAAGCGAAGGTGAGCTTCGTGGCCAACGGGGTCGACACGTCGCTGTTCACCGACACGATTGACGGCAGTCACCTGCGGAACGAGTTTGACCTCGCAGGGAAATTCGTCGTGACTTATGCCGGTGCCATTGGGATGGCGAATGATCTGGACGTCGTCCTCGATGCGGCTGACCGACTCCGCGACTCGCACGATGTGAAATTTCTGATTGTCGGTGACGGCAAGGAGCGTAGTCGTCTCGAACAACGGGCACAGGACATGGGTCTGTCGAATGTGACCTTCACCGGCCCGCGACCCAAGGCGGAGATGCCTCAGTTTCTGGCGATGAGCGACGCCTGTCTCGCGACTTTGCAGGACATCCCGATGTTCAAGACGACTTACCCGAATAAGGTGTTCGATTATATGGCCGCAGCTCGTCCCACGATTCTCGGCATCGATGGCGTGATTCGCGACGTCGTTGAGAAAGCAGACGGCGGCATCGCGGTCCCTCCCGGCAATGCCGACGCACTGGCACATGCAGTCGCTGAACTCGCCCGCGACCGCAACCGCGCGATCGCGATGGGCCGCTCTGCTCGGGCCTACGTTGAACAACACTTTGACCGCGATCAACAGGCCATCGAGTTCCGTGACACGATCCAACAGGTTGCGATGAAGGGGGCCGCATGACGGTCGAACTCTTGGACAACGGTCGGTCGCTCCTCCCCCCTCTCCCTCAAGGGGAGAGGGACGACCACTCGTCCTTCGGAAGACATGACATGCACATGCTCTATTGCAAATTCGGCAAGCGATTACTGGATATCCTCGTGTCGCTGGCGGCGCTGATCCTGCTGGCACCCGTGCTCGCGGTGACGGCGCTGCTCGTGCGTGTCAAACTGGGCAGTCCGGTGCTGTTCATTCAACAGCGACCGGGACGGGATGGTCGGTCGTTTCGGTTGCTCAAATTCCGGACGATGATCGATGCGTGCGGGCCGGATGGACAGCCGTTGTCGGATGATTTGCGAATGACGCCGTTCGGACGGTTCCTGCGATCGTCGAGTCTGGATGAACTCCCCGAACTTTGGAACATCCTGCGCGGCGACATGAGCCTCGTAGGACCGCGACCGTTGCTCGAACGATACCTGCCACTCTATTCACCGCAGCAGTTGCGTCGTCACGAGGTCCGCCCCGGACTGACCGGCTGGGCACAGGTGAACGGTCGCAACCGGGCCAGTTGGGAAGACCGCTTCGAGATGGATGTGTGGTATGTCGACCATGCCAGTCTGTGGCTCGACATCAGAATCATGGCCCTGACCGTCATCAAAGTGCTGCGGCGGGACGACATCAGTGCTGAAGGGTGTGCGACCATGACTGCGTTTACTGGATCCCCCGTAAGGAGGGCAGCCTGATGCATTCAAGAAACGAACAACGACCCGTGATCGTGATCGGTGGCGGAGGCCATGCGAAGGTGCTCGTCAGCACGCTGCGGGCGATGGGGCGTACGGTCATTGCAGCCTTTGACGATGATCCGTCACGTCACGGCAATGAACTGCTGGGCGTCGAGATCGTCGGATCGATCAGCGAGGCGGAATTGAGATACCCGGGGATCGACGCAGTCATCGGCATCGGCGCCCCACACGTGCGTCGCATGCTGGCAGAGCGGCTTCCCTTCAACTGGATCACAGTCGTGCATCCGCATGCGTACGTCGACCCGACGGTCGTGCTTCACGACGGAGTCGTTGTGATGGCCGGTGCCGTTGTTCAGCCGGAGACTGTGCTCGGTCAGCATTGCATCATCAACACGAGCGCATCCGTCGATCATGACGGCCACATTGGAGAATACGTCAACATCAGTCCCGGCGTGCATCTTTCCGGAAACGTGACCGTAGGGGATGCTGCGACCATCGGCATCGGAGCCTCCGTTTTGCAGGGGATCACGATCGGCGCGAACACGGTCGTCGGCGGCGGGGCGGCAGTGATCCGCGATCTGCCGTCGGATGTCGTCGCAGTCGGTTGCCCGGCGAAGGTCATTCGGACGATCGAGGCACGGGCGGCGTGATGTTTTAAGAGTAGTCATCACGCTCCGGCGTGATGACAGCGACGCTCGTTCTTGTGCGAGCATGCTGAAGGTCTGCACTTCACCCGCTCATCACGCGGAGCGTGATGGCTACTGAGAGATCATCTTGACCCCGATCGGTGTTTTCCGGTAGATTCCGCCGCTTCCTGATGAGGCCGGGTTCTCCGGTCTCGACAAATCATCCTGAGACAACCCACCCTTCGCGATCCGCGGGCCCTTTTCAAGGATCATCGATGACAAGCCCCCCGGCTGAGTCAGCCGCGCTGCCCGTTCCGCGCAGCGATTGGCCGTATTATGACGACGAGCAGATTGCCGCCGTCACGGAAGTCCTGCGATCCGGCAAAGTCAACGCCTGGACGGGAGAGAACGTACGGTGCTTCGAGGAAGAGTTCGCTGCGTTCGTTGGCTCGCGATACGCAGTGGCGTGTGCGAATGGGACCGTCGCCCTCGAACTGGCGATTGAAGCCCTTGAAATTCCACAGGGGACCGAGATCATCGTTCCTTGTCGGACCTTTATGGCCACCGCGAGCGCTGTCGTCGCTCGGGGATGTCGTCCGATCTTCGCGGATGTCGAACAGGCGAGTGGCAACATCTCTGCCCGCACGGTTGCTCCGCTCATCACGGACAAGACGAGTGCAATCATCTGCGTGCATCTCGCGGGCTGGCCCTGTGAGATGGATGAGATCATGTCCCTCGCCCATCAGCACGGTCTCAAGGTCATTGAGGACTGTGCTCAGGCGCACGGGGCTGAGTACCGCGGGCAGCCGGTCGGTTCGCTCGGCCATGCAGCAGCATTCTCTTTCTGCCAGGACAAAATCATCACCACCGGCGGCGAAGGGGGCATGGTTACGACTGACGATGAGACCGTCTGGAAGCGGGCCTGGAGTTACAAAGATCACGGCAAAGGTTACGACACGGTCTTCCACACGAAACATGAAGGGGTCTTCCGCTGGCTCCACGATTCACTCGGGACCAACTGGCGGCTGACCGAGATGCAGGCAGCCATCGGTCGCGTGCAGTTGAAGCGGCTTCCCCAATGGGTCGAGACGCGACAGGATCATGCAGCCACCCTGACGGCCCTGCTCGCTGGGCATCACGCACTGAGACTTTCCGTGCCACCGAAGCACGTCAAGCATGCGTGCTATAAGTTCTACGCGTACTTGCGACCGGAATTCCTGCGAGGCGACTGGTCACGAGACCGCATCGTTCAGGAGTTGCAGGCGGACGGCATCCCCGTGGGTTGCGGGAGCTGTGCTGAGATCTATCTGGAACAGGGATTTCAAAAGGCCGGGCTTGCCCCTGCCGAACCGTGTGAGGTTTCGAGGGAAATGGGCGAGACCAGTCTCATGTTCCCCGTGCATCCCACACTTTCAGCGGACGATGTTACCAGGATGGGACAGACCGTTCGCGGGGTGCTGGATCGTGTCGTCGCAGAGACCAGTCAACTGAAGAGGGCCGCCTGAGAGGTGAAACACGAGTCGGTGGCGTTCGCCGACAAGCGAAACACCTTCCGAAAACCAGGGACGGATTCGGGAGCACAAGATGAGACATCGACTCGCCGCCATTCTGCCGGTGTACTTCGTGGTGATGGCTGCCTGTTACGCGGTCGCCTTCCAGCTGCGGTTTGACTTTGACGTGCCTGCCAACTTCCGGCTGGTGTTCTGGTCGTCGCTCCCCTTTCTGCTGATTCTCAAGGCGGCCGGATGTGCCATCACGGGTGAGTGGCGACGCACTTACCGCTACGCTTCCATCAGCGACATCGCCGCTTTGGGGGTGATGACCGTTGGGACGACGATCGCATTCTGGTTCTTCAACCTGATGCCTTTTGGTGCTCAGGGGGTTCCGCGATCGATTATCCTCATCGATGCGATCCTCTCCGTACTGACACTCGGTTTCTTGCGGGTCGCAGTGAGAACTCATTCAGAAGTCCTGCGGCCGAGACTCAAAGGCGACAAACGCGAGCCCACGCTGATCTACGGCGTCTGCAAGGACTCGATCGGTATCTTGCGGATGCTGAACGCTCGGGCCAGTTCGGGGAGTCATGACTACCGGGTGGTTGGCTTCGTGGATTCCGACAGCCATACACAGAAAACACTCATCGCCGGCCTGCAGGTCTATGCTGAGCAACAGGGATGGGAAGCACTTGTTCGTCGGACCGGTGCGAAGACGCTCCTCATCCCGGCAAACATCCCCGGTCAGGAAGCCCGTGCCTTGTTGCGTGACTGCGCGAAAGCCGATGTGAAAGTGCACGTCATCCCGGCAGTG
The DNA here is from genome assembly GCA_020426325.1 of Planctomycetaceae bacterium. Taxonomy (GTDB): domain Bacteria; phylum Planctomycetota; class Planctomycetia; order Planctomycetales; family Planctomycetaceae; genus JAHBXU01. The sequence continues at coordinate 14,797 of JAGQQG010000098.1, forward strand.
GACGAAATTGTCGACGGCCGCTTCAAGCTCGGCATTCGCGATCTCACCGTCTCCGATCTGCTGCGTCGCGAACCGAACAACCTCGACATGCGAGCCATTCGTGGCTACGTCTCCGGTCGCCGAGTGCTCGTGACCGGCGGTGCAGGAAGTATCGGCAGCGAACTGTGTCGTCAGATTCGGAGCCTGAAACCGACTTCACTGATCATTGTCGATCAGTCCGAGATTGGGGTCTTCACCATCGAACAGGAGTTTCGTGCATCACGTCCGGATCAGGTCGAGCTTCACTTTGTGATGGCCGACATCCTCGATGAAGGGACAATGTCCCGTGTCATGGAACAACATCGGCCGGAAATTATCTTCCATGCAGCTGCCTACAAGCACGTCCCGCTGATGGAAGACAATCCGCAGGCAGCCGTGCTCAACAACGTGATGGGGACCAAAGCGGTCGTCGACCTCGCGGATCGTTTCGACGTCGAGCGGTTCGTGATGATCTCGACGGACAAAGCGGTCCGACCCACGAGTGTGATGGGTGCGACAAAACTGATCGCCGAGAAGTACCTGCAGTCGGTGGCCGCTGAGTCGCTGACGAAGTTCGTCGCAGTGCGGTTTGGGAACGTGCTCAACTCGGTCGGTAGCGTGGTCCCGACGTTCCGCAGACAGATCGAGGAAGGCGGACCGGTTACGGTAACACACCCGGACATGACCCGGTTCTTTATGACGATCCCTGAAGCGGTGCAACTTGTGCTGCAGGCCGGAGCGATCGGCCGTTCGGGCGATGTGCTCATTCTCGACATGGGCGAACCGGTTAAGATTGTCGACTTGGCCCGCGACCTCATTCTGCTCTCCGGACTGCGCTACCCGGACGACATCGACATCACCTTCACCGGCATGCGACCGGGTGAGAAACTATATGAGGAACTCTTCTACGCCTCCGAGAGTGGAGCGAAGAAAGTCCATGAGAAGATCTACACCGGCTCTGCCGAAAACGTGCCCCCGTTGACGGCTGTCATCGCGGACATCCGCCGCCTCGAACAGGCCGCCTACGGCGAACGCGACCACATGCTCGAAACGCTGCAAGACGTCGTCGCCACCTACTCCGACAGCGAATGGGTCCCCTCCCGCCTCAAAGCAGCAGCATAATTCCTTCTCTCCACAAGTGAGAGGGACAGCTTCACAATCGCAGCGTCGAGAAGCAAGGTGAGGTGTCGGCGGCGGGTCAGCATGCGGGCGGCCACCCTAACGGCGCCCCCTCACCCTGATATTTCGCTCACGCTCCCTCAAAGGGAGAGGGACAATCACGATCTTCACCGAATGGTGACTCGTCCGTTGTGTCTTGTTGTGAATCGACGACAATGGGTTTGCGTCGTTAATTCCCCACGGACAACTGACTACGGACCACGGACATGTTGCGACATCTCTGGATCTGCTCCCTCTCACTGCTTGTCTCGCCATCGCTCTTCGCCGCTGACCCTTCCTTCCACCGCCATGACATCAACCTTGACTCGACCTTTCCAGCCGCAGCGGCGATTGATGTGAATGAGGACGGACGGCTCGATATCGTCTCGGGCGGATGGTGGTACGAGGCCCCCTCTTGGCAGAAACACTTCCTGCGGAACGTCCAGGAGATTCGTGGCCGGTATGACGACTATTCCAATCTCCCGCTCCACGTGAACGGCGACGGGCGACTCGACTTCATTAGCGCCAACTACCGGAGTGAGTCGATCTTCTGGATCGAGAACGCTGGTCCCGATGTCGATGAGTGGCCGACGCACAAGATTGAAACTCCCGGCCACATGGAGACGGGACGGCTTTACGACATCGACGGCGATGGCCGCCTCGACCTGCTGCCCGCCGGCAAGGAGTTCGCTGCGTGGTGGAGCATCGTTCCCGGTCCCCCGGCTGCTCAAGGCATTCAGAGTGCCACCTGGAATCGACACGATCTTCCGATCCAGCTCGCCGGGCACGGCATCGGGTTCGGCGATGTCGATGGGGACGGACTTGGTGATGTCATTGGAGACAAGGGGTGGGCGAAGGCGCCGTTGGATCGAAGCTCTGGACAATGGGAGTGGCAGCCGGAGTTCGTGCTGCCCCGCGATGCGAGTATTCCCATCCTTGTGCATGACGTCGACAGCGATGGCGATGCGGACCTCATCTTGGGACGCGGACACCGCACCGGTCTCTACTGGCTTGAACAGCAAACAAACGATGGCGAACGCGATTGGCAGATGCATGCCATCGACACCGAGTGGTCGCAGTTGCACTCAATTCTGCTGGCCGATCTTGACAACGACGGCCGTAACGAGTTGATCGCAGGCAAGCGATACCTTGGCCACGATGGCAAAGACGTTGGCGAGTACGACCCGATGGTCATGCTGGCCTATCAGTTCGATGCGGACTCATGCACGTGGCAGCGGACGGTCCTCGACTGGGGCTCACGGGCCGGTATGGACCTTGACCCGAAAGCGGTCGATCTCGACGCGGATGGCGATCTCGATCTTCTGTGTCCGACTCGGGGTGGTCTCTGCCTGTTGGAGAATCTGCATGTCAATGAGGCGGAGTTGTCTCCCACGGCTCACACTGAAGGGACGTTTGTCGATTACCCCGATCATACGGATGTCTCGGTTGTCCGTGATGTCACTGGCGAGCTGCGGGCGATTGAGACCCCTGACGACGCAGGATTGCGGCGGGCTCACATCCTTGCCGGGATGCAACAGGCAATGGGACCACTCCCCGGGCCGGAGATGCGTGTGCCGCTCGATGCAGAAAGCGAACTGATCGAGGAGACGGAAAACTATCAGCGGTACCGAGTCACCTTCGCGTCGGCTCCGGGAGAGCGGGTGATTGCCTGGTTGCTCATGCCGAACGATCTTACGGATCGTGCATCCGCCATGCTCTGTCTGCATCAGACGGTCCCCATCGGCAAGGATGAACCAGCTGGACTCGGAGGGAAGCCGAACCTGCATTACGCACACGAACTGGCGAATCGAGGATATGTCTGCCTCGTGCCGGACTATCCGTCGTTCGGCGAGGACGCGTTCGACTTCGAGGCTGCAGCCGACCGCTGGCAGAGTGGTTCCATGAAGGCCATCTGGAACAACATCCGCAGTATTGACTATCTGGAGACGCTCCCCGAAGTGAACCCGGACCGCATCGGTGTTATTGGCCACTCGCTCGGCGGACACAATGCACTCTTCACAGCGGCGTTCGATCAGCGGTTGAATGCGGTCATCACGAGTTGCGGGTTCACGGAGTTTCATCAGTACTACAGCGGCGACCTCAAGGGCTGGACCAGTTTGCGTTACATGCCGCACATCGCCAGCGAGTATGGCAACAACCCGGACCGTGTGCCGTTCGACTTCCAGGAAGTGTTTGCCGCCATCGCTCCACGTCCGGTCTTCATCAATGCCCCGATCGAAGACAGCAACTTCGAGATCAAGGGCGTCCGAGCGGTCGTGCAGTCGGTCGAACCGGTCTACGCACGACTCCGTTCGCGAGACTTCCAAACCATCCGTCTGGAGACCCCCAATGTGGGTCACGACTTCCCTCCCGACATCCGCGAGGCAGCATATGAGTGGTTGAGTGAGGTCTTGCGATGAAGATTTTACCGCGGAGACGCGAAGACACAGAGGACGCGCGGAGAGATTCTTCCGTTCTCAAACTCTCAACAACCCTCGTTCCCAAGCTCCGGCTTGAGAACGCACGTCGAAGAAACTCCGTTTCTCGTCCTCAGATGTCTGCGTTGAGAGTTCTCCAATCGCGAAACAGAGTTTCGAGAGAGGTGGTTCCCAAACCGGAGTTTGGGAACCAGGGGAAACAATTGCCGCTCTGCGATTCTCCGCGTCTCTGTGTCTCCGTGGTGAACAAGACAGCCCGAATTGCCACCGCAATTCTGATCTTGCTTCTCACGGCAACGATCGCGCGTGCAGATGGACCGGTGAACTGGCCGCAGTTTCGGGGGCCGACGGGGCAGGGGTCTTCGGACGGGGCGGAGCTTCCTGTTCACTGGAGTGAGGAAGAGAACGTCGTCTGGAAGACGCCGCTCGAAGGAGCAGGGCATTCGTCGCCTGTCATCTGGGGCGATCAGATCTGGCTGACGACCGCATCAACCGACGGCAAGAAACTGGGAGCGTACAGCCTGAATCGTGACACTGGCGAGATCACACATCGTGTGATCGTGTTTGAGCCGGATGAGGTTCAGGAGATTCATCAGGACAACACGTACGCCTCACCCACGCCTGCGATTGAGGCAGGACGGTTGTATGTCCACTATGGAAGGTATGGCACCGCGTGCCTCGACACGGCGACGGGCGAAGTTCTGTGGCGGGACAATCAGCACGTCATCGAACATCAGGGAGGGCCCGGCAGTTCGCCTCTGCTGTTCGAGGATCTGCTGATCTTCAACTGTGACGGTGCTGATGATCAGTACGTCGTCGCTCTCGATACGCAGACCGGTCAGGAACGCTGGCGGACGAATCGATCCGCTCCGTTCCGCGAGAACCCCATCACCAAACGGGCTTTTGCTTCGTGTTTGCTCGTCGAGCATGACGGACAACCCCAGTTCATCAGCCCTGGCGCGGATCAGATCCACGCTTACGATCCACGCACGGGAGACGAACTGTGGCACGTCACATACACCGGCTTCTCGACCGTCCCTGCTCCGGTCGCAGCGAATGGACTTGTGTATTTCTGCACGGGGTTCTTCGACACGGAGATCATCGCGGTTGACCTCGACGGACAGGGGGATGTCACCGAAAGCCATGTCCGCTGGTCGCACGACAAGGCGACTCCGCAGACACCGTCACCGCTCGTGGTCGGCGGACGCGTGTTCATCGTGTCCGACAAAGGGGTCTGCACAGCCCTTGATGCTCATTCGGGTGAACAAGTCTGGCTCAAACGGCTGGGGGGCAACTACTCCGCATCTCCGCTGACGGATGGGCAGCACATCTACTTCTGCTGCGAGTCTGGAGCGACCAAGGTCATCTCTCTCGATGAGAGGCCTGAGATCGTCGCAACCAATAAGCTCTCCGGTCAAATCAAAGCATCACCTGCGGTTTCCGGGAACTCTCTCTACATCCGGACGGATTCCGCCCTGTACCGCATCGAAGCATCGCCCGAAGTTGTCAGGTAGTTCCGAGTTGTCCCGAAAGTTCATCGGGGAGAACTGGAATGGAAGAATCCGACGCCGCTTTAACGAAACGCAAGCTAGGTTGGAATACAGCCCGTTTCACGTCGGAACCCGAACGATGCTCCGTAGAATCATTTTTCGCTGTTTTCTCGCCGGTCTGGCAGTCGTGCTGCTTGTCACTGGCGGTTTCGTCATCACGTGTGTGATGGTGACATCGACCCCGGCAGTCTACACCGAGGCATCAGATCTCCACGATATTGAGGACGGGAAACGACGGTTCGAACAAACGCTCGTGCGTCTGGCTGGGGTGAGTCTCACACCGGGCCAGATCTCCGAATTGCGACGGAAGGAAGATGCAGAGGACCTCTTCAGCCCTGAAGAATGGGTCGCGCTGATGGATGACGTTGGTCATGGATTGAAGCGGACGACTCAAACGATTCGCCAGGACGATCTCAATGCCTGGATGGCTCAGGAACTCTCCGTGCTTCCGGGAGGCGATCTTCAAGATCCCCGGATCATCTTCTCAGAAGGACGGATGACCCTGGCCGCACGGATGCCAATGAAGGGTTTCTCCATCGTCTGGGGGATCGAAATGACGCCAATCGTCACGCCTGATCGATTGGAATTGGAAATCCAAGACCTTCGTGCGGGGCATCTTCCGTTACCGGTCGACCGGATTGCACATCTTCTCGCCGACACTTCCGACGTCAAACATGGTCGAGTCTCTTTTGATGTTCACAGCACTCCGCCCCGCCTTTGCTTCGACTGGGATCCCGAGTTGCGACTCCGCATCGTGGATGTCGTCGTGACTGACCGCGCGATCGAATTCACCGTGGAAGCTATCGATCAGGCTGATGAGATGGCTGATGCCGTCGTGAGTCGATAGGACGAATCGCGAACGTCGTCCGATCAGATCGCCATTCCCAAGCCTCATTCGGCAACGAGAGAAATCCGTTTGAAAGACCGAACGATTATGCGGCTTTGCGTGGTCGCTCTTCGATTCTGACGGAACTCGATGTCCACGGGCCGATGATGATGTCCGGACGTGGCTGAGAAACGTCTGGTCCGTTGTTCCCCAGGACGAAGCTGTGTGTCCACTCGACAACTGTCGGCTGCTCGATCGTCGACGAATCGACGGCACTGCCTCGAGAACGCGTTCGGCGGTCCTGATCGCGACGATCAAGCGTGATCGCAATGGAAAGGGCAGCGGCAGCGAGTACCGACGCGGCTGCGATCAGACCCAGCGAAACAGTCAACATGAGCGGACCTCCTGTCCGAAAAGTTTGTTCATCCGTGATCGTGATGATGGCTCGAGTCATGATCGTGATCGTGGTCATGCGAGTGACCGCCGTCATGGTCGTGATCATGATCATGCGAATGACCGCCATCGTGGTCATGCGCGTGCGTGGCCGGTGTGTCTGATTGCAGAGTCGGTGTGAAGGCAGCGAGTGCGGCGCGGAAGACTTCCCGCAGAGGAAGACCAAGCTGGTTCGCCACACGCGCACAATCCTCGAACTCCGGCGTGAAGACCTGATCTTCCACACCTCGCCAGCCGAGCTTACCCGCAACCGGACCCCAGCAAGTCTCGACCGTGTGTGCTGCTCTCGATCGCACGGAACGTTCAATCGGTTGTTTACGGATGCCGAACGTGCCGGTCTCGGCAAACATCAATGCTTCGACTGCATCCGCGTCTGCCGGATGGGTGATGACACTCAGGATGACGCCCGGGCGGTCCTTCTTCATCTGCACGGCTGTCGAATAAACGTCGAGAGCCCCTGCATCAAGGAGTTTTTGTTTGGTGTGACCAATGATCTCGGCGGAGACGTCATCGAGGTTTGTCTCCAGCAGCATCACGACGTCGCTGTTGGAAGAGACGGTCGCCGTGCCAACGATCAGCCGCAGCAAGTTCGCGCGATTGGGAAAATCCTTCGTTCCCGCCCCGTAGCCAATCTGCTCGATCGTCATCGCAGGCAGAGGTCCGAATCGATCAGCAAGCACCTTGACAATCGCAGCTCCGGTCGGTGTGGTCAGTTCCGCATCGACTGGCACATCGACGAGGGGCATGCCTTTGAGCAACTCTGCCGTCCCGGGTGCTGGAACGGTACAGATCCCGTGATCGATTCTGATCTGTCCGCGTCCAGGGGGCAGGGGACTGCACACAAGTTCGTCGACACCGAGCAGATCGAAGCCGATCGCAGCTCCCAGAATGTCCACGATGGAGTCGATCGCACCGACTTCATGGAAGTGCACCTTGTCGATCGGCATGCCATGCACTGTTGACTCAGCTTGAGCCACAGCGGTGAAGATGCGAAAGGCCAGTTCTCGCTGAGCGTCGGTGATGTCCGCAACGTCCATCAGTTTCCGGACGTCACTGAGATGACGGTGTGCGTGCTGTTCGGGATGTTCGACATCGACTTTGGTCGCCCGGAAGCCTCCCTTGACGACCTCCTTCACCGACAGACGTACCCCCTTGATGCCGAGCGAATCGATCCCCCTGCGCACGATGCCGACATCAACTCCTGCATCGAGCAGGGCGCCGAGTGTCATGTCGCCGCTGATGCCGGTCGAACAATCGAGGTACGCGATTCGCAAAGCAAGCTCCGATCGATGAGCTTCGATACTGTAGCTGGATTCGCCAGAATTCAGCCGAACAAGGGGCTCGTGTCTGAACTCTGGCGAGTTCAGCTACCAATTAGACAGGGAGCCGGATTCTATCGGGCGGTCGAAAGACGACCAAGGCCACCTCGTTTCGTCGATCTGTGATCGACGGCTCAACACCAATAATCAGGGAGATCAACGGCCGTTCGCAGATCGGCAGGAGTCCAATCACCGCTTGGCCGGTCCCTGTCGACGGGCGAGTTCGAGGGGGGAGAGGCCGGATGTGTCCGGACTGGCAGGCTTCGTGGCTGTGGGCGGTTTCTCCTCTGCGGGAGGAGCTGCTTCGGCTGCGGGTTCTGCGGGGGCTTCTCCTCCGGCTTTGGCCGCTCCCTGTTGACGGGCCATCTCCAGCGGAGACAGCTTCGCTCCGCCCGCGGGCTTTGCAGCAGCAGGTTTGGCGGCTGCTGGCTTCGCAGCTCCAGCGGCTCCCTGTTGACGTGCCATCTCGAGAGGTGAGAGTTTCTTCTCCCCGCCAGCTGCCGGTGCCGGTTTCTTCGCAGCGCCCCCAGCTCCCTGCTGACGGGCCATCTCCAGCGGACTCATCCCGGCTGGCTTCTTGGCGGCTGGTTTTTCTGCGGCCGCCGGCTTGGCTTCTGCGTGAGCGGCCTGCTTCTTGGGAAGCGGAGCGTCCACGACATTGAGGTAACTCGGGTCGATGTCGTACCAGCCGATGTCAGCTGGGCCGTTGAACTCGACCAGTGCACGACCGTTCATGTTGACCGTCTTCACCCGACCGGTGAGGCCCGCAAAGCGTTTGAGTTCGGGCACCCCCTCACTCACGACGACGTATTTGTCTGTCAGCTCAGTTTTGAGCGTTTCCGACGTCTCTGCCAACATCTGTTCGCCTTGCCTGCATCTCGGGAAGTAACGGTCCCCGGCTCACTTGCCGGAGATGCGATTCTCTGAGAAGCCGCCATGCAATTCAAGGGAACGCCGACGAACTCCGGTCGAACAACTTAATTAGAGCCGCGCCCGTCAGGAAGCGGCTTGGTCTTCGCTAGGAATGCTTTTTCAGTCATTCGACACGTCAGAACGGCCGCTTCCTGACGAACAGATTGCACGTTGGGATTGAGTGGGGTGTTGTCGTAACAGAAAATCCCTTCCAAGGTTACTCCCCATGGACGATGAAGGAGTCAAACAATGGAAGGGACTGTGTTGGAGACGATTTTGGTTTGTCTGCCCTCCGAAGGTCAAGGTCCGCCCCAGGCCACTTATGACGATCGCACGATACTGCTGGTGGCCTTGTGGGCCATTCTGCACGACCGATCGATCAAGTGGGCCACGCAGGCACAACACTGGCCGGACCAGTGGCGTCCGTCCTCGTTGCCGTCGCAGAGCACGATGTCGCGTCGGCTGCCACGGGCCTATGCCCAACAGGGACAAGCCATTGAACAGAAGCTGTTGGCCGCGAG
>JAGQQG010000099.1 GCA_020426325.1 Planctomycetaceae bacterium
TGAAGCATTCATCTACGTCGCCATGATCCACATCATGGTCAGACGACTCAACTAACCCTTTTCAAACGCGTTCTAAGCCGGGTGTGCCCGCCAAGTTGGCTTTGAGGGACAAATGGGCTGTTTCGATGGAAAGATCATGGCCTCGCCGGTGTGTTAAGATCGCGTCAAGATCAACGGCTCGTGTCTCGCAATGACGTTGCGGTCATGAGGTGACTCCAACGCTGATCTCTCCGAACATCGAGCCGTGTTTTGAGACGTAGCTGAACATTTCACACTGGAACCTTCTTGCTCGCAAAAGATGGTCGCTTCAACTCAGACTCTTGAGCTGGGAACGATGGGGATGGGACTGCTGGCCGGTCTGGCTTTGTTCCTGTTCGGCATCGAGCAGATGACGGATGCCCTGAAGGTGCTGGCCGGCGAACGGATGAAGGCCCTGCTGGCGCGGCTGACAACGAATCGTTTCAAGGCGGTGTTCGCCGGGGCGTTTGTGACGTCGGTGATCCAGTCCTCTTCCGTGACAACCGTGCTTCTGGTCGGTTTCATTTCCGCCGGGTTGCTGAGTCTCGAACAGGCGATCGGCGTTATCATGGGGTCGAACATCGGCACGACCGTCACGGCGCAGATCATCGCATTCAAGGTTACGCATTACGCTCCGCTGTTGATCGCGATTGGGTTCGCATTGCTGTTTCTCTCTCGAAACGAGCGGCTTACGCATTATGGCAACATGATCATGGGGCTGGGACTCGTCTTTTTTGGTATGCAGATGATGAGCGGAGCGACGGAACCGCTCCGCGACTATCCACCGTTTGTCGACTTGCTGACGCATCTGGAGAATCCGCTCACAGCGATCACTCTCAGTGCCATGTTTACTGCGATCATTCAGAGTTCGTCAGCGACGACAGGTGTGATTATTGTGCTCGCATCACAAGGCCTGATTTCTCTGGAACTTGGAATTGCCCTCGTCCTGGGAGCCAACATCGGCACATGCATCACGGCGCTGCTGGCCGCGATCGGGAAGCCACGAGAGGCGGTGAAAGCGTCAGTGGCACACGTGCTGTTCAATGTGGTCGGAGTGTTGATCTGGTGGCCATTGATTGCGTGGCTGGCCGTCGCCGTTCGTGAGATCTCACCCGCACATCCAAATTTATCAGGGACAGCACGGCTCGCCGCGGAGACCCCCAGACAGATCGCCAATGCACATACCATCTTCAATGTGGCGAACACGCTGTTGTTGATCGGCTTCACCGTGCCGATGGCCGCACTGGTCGATCGGCTGGTCCCGAAACTCAAGGCGGAATCTGAACAGGAGGGGAGGCTGCAATACCTCAAGCAGATCACCGAGCACACCCCTGCACTGGCGCTCGACATTGTGAGGATGGAAGTGGCGCGGCTCGGAGGGCTCGCGGTTGCCATGCTGCGTTCTGCGTTCGAGCCTGTGATCTCCGGGGACTCTGTCGCGGTTCAGCGTCTTCGCGACCGGGATGACGAAATCGATCGGCTACACGGCGAGCTCGTGAAAGCGGTCGGACGGCTGTCCCAGGAGAACCTGACCGATCAGCAGTCTCGCCAGTTGCATCAGTACATGGCAGCGGCCAATTACTTCGAGGGGATCGGCGATTTGATTGAGACGAGCCTGTGCGAAATCGGGAAGGAACGAAACCGTCATCAGGTGAAGATCAGCGACGAGACCCGCAGTCTGCTCAGCAGCATTCACCAACGTGTGACCTGGACGGTTGAGGAGTCCCTGCACGCGGTGGCCAATCGTAAGCGGCAACATGCAGAGAATGTCATCGCTGCCAAAGCAGAGATTGCAACACTGGCAGACGCGGCTGAAGCCCATCTGCTGAAACGCCTCACCGCCGACCAGCCGCGACGCACTCAGACCTTCCGGATCGAGACCGACCTGATCGAGGGTTACCGACGGCTGTACTACTTCGCCAGACGAATCGCGAAGGTCATCGAAGAGGGAGATGAACTTGAGACAGTCGCGCCGAAAGAGTCAGCGACCGGTTCGACTCCCTCACCAACTGCAGATTCGCCGCCACAAACAGAGCGAGTTGGTTGAGTTCGCTTTCTCGTCGGCATTACAACCACATTCGATAAGCATGTGAGTTTGCAGCGGCTTCGCTCAAGTGCTGTCCCTTCACGATTGTGATTGCTTGTCGATACAGCGTTAACTGGCTCGGATTGTGGTCGGTTTGTGGCTATGCTGACCTGTCTTGTGCGACGAGGGTTTGATGTCAGCCCCAAGAAGTGACGTAATGACGTTGGAGATCGCTTCATGACCGACGATCTGAGGCTTGATGTTCCCACACGTCGTCGTGAAGTGGTGTTCTGGCTGGCTTCGGCGACGTCGTTCCTGCTTTATCTGCACCGCTACACCTGGAACCTCATTCGACCGCAGTTGCAGGAAGAGTATGGGTTCAGCAACACCACGCTCGAAGCATTAGGCACCTCGTTTTATGCGACTTACGCATTCGGATCAGTTCCGAGTGGCGTGGTGATTGACCTGTTTGGGGCGCACCTTGTGCTGGTCGTGATTGTGCTGGTGTGGTCGCTGGTTTTGCCGCTGCATGGAGTGACAGGCAACATTTATGGGATTGGAGCGGTCCGTCTGCTGTTCGGAGCTGCACAAACGGGGACCTATCCCGCGCTGGGTCAGGTCACGCGGACATGGTTTCCGCGATCGAGTCGGACGAGGGTGCAGGGTTGGGTGGCGAGCTTCTATGGACGGACCGGCGGGGCGATGGCGTCGGTCCTGATGGGCACCGTGCTGATGGGCTCGATGGGTTTGTCGTGGAGAGCCGCTCTCTTTGTGTTGGCCGTTCCGGGTGTATTGTTCGCTCTGCTGTTCTGGGTGCTGTTTCGTAATACGCCCGAGGAAGACCCGCACACGAACGAAGCCGAACGGGAATTGATCCGAGGCGACGAGCGAACCGGTCAGGAACAGCGAGGTGTCATTTCGACCAGACAGGTGCTCCGGAACAAAAGCATGCGGGTGATGGTGGTCCAGCAGTTCATGAACGCCGGGGCTGACATCGCTTACACCCTGGTGCTGGGAAGTTTCTTCCTGTCGCTTGGCGTGAAAGACATGAAAGACCTCGGGTGGATCGTGTCTCTCCCTTTGATCGGTGGCGCTGTCGGCGGCATTGTGGGAGGTTATCTCAACGACTGGCTGATCCCGCGTGTGGGCAGCCGCTGGGGGCGATCGCTGGTCGGCATCTCAGGCAAGGGCCTCGCTGCTCTTTGTCTCTGGGGAGCGATCAGTCAGCCAACGCCCCTGCGTGTTTCGGTCGGTTTGATGTGCGTCAAATTTTTTACGGACTGGACACAGCCGACCGGCTGGGGAACATGCACCGACATCGGAGGACGATTCGCAGCGACAGTGTTCAGCATCATGAACATGGCGGGGAACATCGGCGGACTTGTGATGCCGCTGATCTTTGGGCCGCTGCTGGACTACTTCACGACCGAGATCCAATTTGAAGGTGAACTGAAAATGGTGACGGATTTCACGCCGATGTTCATGATCGTGGGGACACTCTATGTTGCGGCTGGGTTCTGCTGGCTGTTCGTCGATTGCACGGAACGCGTGGACGTCGCAACGGTTTGATTGAGAGACTTCCAGTTCACTCAAACTCCGTCGAATATCGAAACCAGTGATTCAAGCCGTCGCCAAAGTTCTGCTCGGTCCGCTACTGCTTGCTCAGGGGCGTCGTGTTCGTCGGACGGCACTGAAGTTGCCGGAGCCACCAGGCCAGCGCCAAGGCGTCGTCGGACAAGGTCAACCTCTGCGTCTTCTCGTCACAGGCGATTCGGCCGCAGCCGGTGTCGGGGCGGAATCACAGGACGAAGGCTTGCTGGGGAAGATCCTCTCCGGTTTGACCGACACATTCGAGGTCGAGTATCGATTGATTGCCAAGACGGGAGCGAAGACGCCGTCAACCATTGGTCGCTTGGCCCGACTCGATCCGGTCGCGTACGACGTGGTCGTCACCTCGCTGGGAGTGAATGATTTGACGTCAGGAACTTCATCTGACGAATGGATCAGTGACCAGCAACAACTGATCAATCTGCTTCGAGGACATTTTTCAGCTCAACAGGTGATCGTGGCAGGTCTGCCGCCGGTCGGACATTTCCCGTTGCTGCCGCAGCCGCTCCGATGGTATCTCGGCAACAAAGCCCGCCGCTTCGACCGCGCACTTCGGCAACTGACCGATGATCTCGACTGTGATTACATTCCCATGGACATCGTCAAGGACCAATCCCTGATTGCCGCCGATGGCTTTCACCCGGGGCCGAAGGTCTACGAGATGTGGGGGAGAGAAGTCGTTTCCCGGATCATGCATCGGCACGGTTCGATTCCGGTCAGCCCATGAAACGTCTGCATCAATGTGTTCTCATCGGATCGTTTCTGCCTCTGTGCTGGCTGGGCATGATGGCCGTGCATGAATTGGGTCATATCGCCGCAGGCTGTGCCACCGGAGGAACCGTGACGCGCGTCGTCCTGCATCCGCTGGCGATCTCTCGCACCGATGTTGCTCCCAATCCGAGGCCGCTGGTTGTCGTGTGGGCCGGTCCATTGGTGGGAGTCATCATCCCGCTGCTGATCTGGGGAGCAATAATCTCGCTGAGAGTTCCGGGGGACTATCTGACGCGCTTCTTCGCTGGTTTCTGTTGCATTGCCAACGGTGCCTATATTGGCGTGGGCTCATTCGACGGCATTGGAGACGCCGGCGAGATGCTGCGGCACGGTTCTCCCATTTGGGTACTATGGATGTTCGGTGTGCTGACAATTCCAGTGGGGTTTCTATGCTGGCATCGCCTTGGCCCTCATTTCGGGTTGGGACAATCACACGGACAGGTCAGCGCGCGGGCGGCTTACGTTTCTCTGACGATGCTGACAGTCGTACTCATGTTGGCGTTCTCGCTCAGCTCTCAGGAATGAAAGCGAGCCTACTCTTCACTGTCACTCGTCAACAGACGCCGCCACTGTCGTGGCGCTCCGTCCCAGGCGGCCTGATAGGTGGACTCCAGGGGAACCTCGACATACCAGTCGCGGCGCAGGAACAGGGGCATTGGGCGAAACGCCTGTCCGACAGCCATTGTCTGCACGTAGGCCCGGACGCTGACACCGGCTTCGTAGCTGGCGAGAGTGAGCGGACGATCCGCGGGCAGATCGAACTCGTTCCCGCCGATGCGACTCCCGAGGACTCCGTGAATCCCACGTGGATCGTGACGGCCGGGGGGAAGGATGTCGATCACGAGAACGTGAATCCCCTGAATGATGGCCGCGTAGACCTTCTCCTTGAAGATCTGCAGATTGTCCGGCGTCCGCTTGTTTGCGGGTGAAATCAATTCGATCAAGGCGACGACCTCGCCACTCGCGTGCTGGATCGAGATCTGCTTCTGGCGGACGACCTCTAGTTCGATGTCTTCGCAAACGTCGACCTGCGGAGGCCGTTCCTGCACTGCGACTGCACCGTGTGGATCGTCGATTCGATCGAGTTCCTGATCACTTGCGTCGACCTCCAGTGTCAGGATGTCCGGAACCGTATTCCCGGCGCTCTGTTCCAACGCAGCCAGATAGTCGTCCGGCAGGATTCCCTGGTTCAGCGTTTTGCGAATCTCTGAGAGCCACGCCGTGTGGAAATCATGAAAGATGTTCGGTGTGACGCGTGTCCAATCGTGTACGGGCATGGCTGTCTCCTCGTCGCTCGCCCAGACTCTGGAACAGGGTTATACTGATCCTGTCAGTCTGCTTGTTTGACCTTTTGATCAGTATAGCACTCACTCATGTCCTCCCGCACGTGCCGTTTGGTGACGCTTGGCTGCAAAGTCAACCAGTATGAGACGCAGCTGGTCAAGGAGGCTCTGGAACTGAATGGCTATCGGGAAGCCATTGAGGGAGAAACGGCCGATCTGTGTGTCGTCAACACGTGCACGGTAACAAACGAAGGGGACGCCAAGAGCCGTAAAGAAGTT
This sequence comes from Planctomycetaceae bacterium, assembly GCA_020426325.1. GTDB lineage: Bacteria > Planctomycetota > Planctomycetia > Planctomycetales > Planctomycetaceae > JAHBXU01. Next base: position 5,986 of record JAGQQG010000099.1, read on the forward strand.
CGCAGGCTCGCAAGGCACAACCCCGGCACACGGACGATCGTGATGGGGTGTTATGCGACCCGCGATCCGGCTGCGGTCGCTCAGTTGCCCGGCGTGTTCGAAGTAGTGACAGACAAGCGGGAGTTGTCCGACGTCCTTTCGCGGCAGGGAGTCGTGGACATGCCGACGGGCATCTCGCACTTTGAGGGCCGCAAACGGGCCTATGTCAAAGTGCAGGACGGTTGTGTGTTGCGATGTACGTACTGCATCATTCCGCAGGTGCGGCCCGGACTTCGCAGCCGATCGCCTGAGGACATCGAAGCCGAGGTCCGACGGCTGATCGACAATGGCTACAAAGAGATCGTCATCAGCGGAATCCATGTCGGTCATTATGGTGTCGACACCACACGGGCGAAGTCGGGCAAGCCGCCCTTTCGCTTGTGGCACTTGTTCCGACAATTGGATCGCATCCCCGGCAACTGGCGGATGCGGTTGTCGAGCATCGAAGCGAATGAAGTTGACGACAACTTCATCAGTGCAGCAGCCGACTGTGAGCATCTTTGCCAACAGTTTCATCCCGCCTTGCAGAGTGGTTCTAACGGAGTCCTGGCCCGCATGCGTAGGCGATATCGTGTCGAGCCGTTTCTTGAGAAGCTGGATCGCATTCGTGAATGTATGCCAGATGTGGCCTTCACGACGGATGTGATCATCGGATTTCCTGGGGAGACGGATGCGGAGTTCGAGGAGACGCTGGAAACCTGTCGCCGGGCGAAGTTCATGAAGATGCATCTGTTTCCGTTCAGTCCACGAAAAAGTACCCCCGCAGCAATGTTTGACAAACAGGTTTCTCCGGAAGTCCGCAGAGAGCGTATGAGGCTTGCCGGCCTTCTGGAACGTCAGCTGGCCATGCATTACTATGACACCCACATCAATCGAGACGTGGAAGTGCTCGTGGAGCGTGTGTGTCACGAACGAGCCGGTTGGGTGAGAGGGACTGACCGTCACTACGTCCCGGTCGAACTCCCCGGTACTGCCGACGATGTCGGGCACTTCCGCATTGCTCGTGGTGAGAAATCGTTTCCGGAATACCTGCGTGCGAACCGATGACAGACTTCACCAACTATGAGCCGTCCTACTTTGATCTGGAAGTGGACAACGAGATTGCGGTTGCATCCTTTCACAAAAACCAGCTGACCGAAGAGGATAATCTGGAACAGCTCGGCAACGAGTTGTTCTCCCTTGTGGACCAGTATCAGTTCCGCAAGATCGTTCTCAATCTGGCACCGGTCCAGTATGTGACGAGTTCAGTGCTGGGGAAACTGATCACGCTCCACCGCAAGCTCGGTCGAAACGAAGGTCAGTTGATCCTCTGTGACATTCATGACGATCTGAAGAACGTGCTCACAACCAGCAAGCTGATGACATATTTCACAACCGCCAAGGATGTCCCGGCAGCCAAAGCAGCCTTCAAATAGAATCGGCGAGGTCATCCGTGGCACTGCTCATCGCCCTCGAAGGCATCGACGGTTCGGGGAAGGGGACACAATCGGCTCGACTGGTCGAACATCTGCTTCAACTCGGCCAAAAGGTGGAGTTGCTCAGCTTTCCGCGATATGAACACACCCGTTTCGGGGCAGCCATCGGTGAGTTCCTCAACGGCAAGTTCGGCCAGCTCGATGAGGTTCATCCCCAACTGGCTTCGCTGCTGTTTGCAGGAGATCGCTTCGAGTCGAAAGACGTCATCCTCGATGCCGCAGAACGAAACGACGTTGTTGTGTTCGACCGCTATGTCGCGTCCAACATCGCGCATCAGGCGGCGAAGCTCGCTGAACCGGAACGGTCTCAACTGATGCAGTGGATCGACAGCATCGAACATGAAGTTTATGGTCTCCCACGCCCCGACCTGACCATTCTGCTGGATCTTCCCGCGACTGCTGCTCAACTCCTGATCGCCGAGAAGGCCGCACGCTCATACACCGACCGGGCTGCCGATCTCCAGGAAGCGGACGGTTCGTACCTGGAGCGTGTGAGGCAGGTCTATCGGTCGCTTGCCGCAAGCAACAAAAACTGGCAAGTTGTCGAATGCCTGAGCGGTGATGAAGTGCGTTCGATCGAAGACATCGCCACTCAGTTACAATCAATTGCCAGAGACACACTGGCTTCAACACGATCGTGACGAACATCAGTCCGACATCGACTGGACGAGACGTCCGCCTTGCATGCCGGCGGGGAGAGTGGACACAGCACACCTCGGGAGTCGCCAGCAACTTCGCACAGGCAAACTTGGTCATCCTCCCTGCAAAGTCAGCGGAAGACTTTCGTTGCTTCTGCGAACGGAATCCTCAACCTTGTCCATTGTTGGAGATGACACAGCCCGGTGATCAGGTGCCTCACCGAATGGCAAGCGATGTGGATTTAAGGACCGACTTGCCTCGTTACCGCGTCTGGCAGGACGGCGTCGTGACTGATGAACCAACGGACATTTCCAACCTCTGGCGTGACGACCTTGTGTCGTTCCTCATCGGGTGTTCCTTCACCTTTGACTCTGCACTGCTTCAAGCGGGTCTACCCGTCAGACATGTCGAAGTGGGATGCAATGTTCCCATGTTCCGGACGAATATCGATTGCATCCCCTCCGGACCATTCCGGGGCCCGCTCGTCGTGTCGATGCGTCCCTTCACCGCGAAAGAAGCTGCCCGTGCTAACGAGCTGACGGCTGGATTCTCTCATTTTCACGGTCGTCCGGTTCATCAGGGCGATCCACTGGCGATCGGCATCAGCGACCTCGCACAACCGGATTTCGGCGACGCTGTGACGCTCCTTGAGGGTGAAATGCCGGTCTTCTGGGCTTGCGGCGTGACACCCCAGTGTGCACTGGAGTCAGCCCGTCTCCCCCTCGCAATCACGCATGCTCCCGGTCACATGTTTGTCACCGACCGGTCAAACGCAGAAATCCTACAGACCACTATTCCGAACGGTTGACCCCTTCACCGCAACATCAAACACCCCAGCGACTTGCCCGCTCCCCGTCTTTCGTGGTTCGATCCTGAAAAGTCTGAACGGTCTCAATTCGACGAATTTGGTGATCTCAGATCAAGGACATTCCGTTGTCCCTCGCAACAGATCATCATAATTCAGGAGGCCGACGATGAGTAACACTTTCCAAACTCCCGCACGTGAGGAACTTTCCGTCCTCGATCTGATGTATGTTGGGTTCAACTCGCGAGTCGTCGCACTCGATCGAGACACGGGTGAGATTGTCTGGGACTGGAAGTCTCCCAAAGGGAGCGGGTTCGTGGCGACGCTGCTCGACAAGGACCATGTGATCGCATCTGTGCAGGGATACATGTACTGCCTCGATGCCCTCACGGGTGAGGAGCTGTGGTCAAATCCGCTCACTGGGATGGGCCTTGGTGTCCCGAGTCTGACGTCGATCTATGGCATCAGCGGATCGGCCGCGGCTGCCATGCTCATCGCCCAACAGCAGCAGCAACAACAGCAGACTGCATCCGCCTGATGTCCCTGTTGCGGCGAATCAGTTTACAGTTCGTTGGGTACTGCCCAACGTCAACAAACACCCGATCAGGATCACTGGCAGGCCGATCCAGGCTGCGGGTGATGGCATCAGTAACAGGGAGAAAAGACCCAGTAACAGGCAGCCAATCCCCGTGATTTGGCCCCAGTTGACAGAGTGTTGACGGCTGGTCAACTGCGAAAGTACGAAGCCACCCAGAGCAACCCAAACGAGTGTCCACAACCAGCGGAGGCCGTACGACACCGACTCGCGCGGACGGATGGCGAGCGTCAATGCGGGACTGCCTCCGACCCGAGTGAACGTGAGCGTCTCACCCGCAACCGGGATGTCGATTGGCAGCGAGAGGCCGCCCGTGGGAGTGAGGCTTGCGGCGTCGTCACCCAAATTCTGGATCGCAAAGCCGGAAATGTTGAGTCTGTCGAAGCCTCTCTCGCCGCCGAAGCCTCTGCCTCCAAAACCTCCGCGCCCTCCTTGCAGTGGAGTCGAACCGGGACGATCGATGAATCCCTCTGTCAGCTCCGACTGTCGCCAGAACACACTCTCACCGGACTGCGGAGCATCATCCGACGGTGCGTTTCCGAAGAGAGACTCCTGCCGCGTCAGATCGTCCATCAACTCGGAACGTGAACGTCGCTGAGGTACAGGGCTGCTCTTCCCCCGGCTACCTCCGGGAACTTTGTCATCAGCTGCTGGTTCGGGGGTGACGTTGAATCGGAATGTGTTCGCAGTCCCCAGATGTTCCTCTGAGCTTGTCGAGAAGTCGTTGTTGTCCTGCTGGATCATGATCCCGTTCGAGTTGATGAAGGCCCGGTTACTCAGCTGTGGAACTTCAATGACCCCGTCGCCATCACGATCGACGACCCCGAGGGAATCACTGTATTCCAGCTGGAATTGCGCAGTGTTCTGCCTCGACTCGGAAAGGAGATGCTCCTTCTCTTGAGCGAGTTCTTCCTGCTTAGAAGACGGCAGGCTTCCCAAGTAGAAATAACCTCGCTCTGATTGCTCTTCGAGTTCACTTTCCAGTTTCTTGAGATTGCCTGCTGCAAGACTTCGCTGCGAGTAGCTGGCCCTGCTGTCCCCCAGCAGGCGATTAAGCTCCGCCAACTCCTGTAATGTCTGATCAAGGGCGTACAGGTCCGATGCACCGGATGGCTGATACTCGACCGTGGTCAGATCTCCCTCGACGGGCGAGGCTGCAAACTCATCCGGGAGCGTGACCTTCCAACTGGTGTGAAAGACAGGCACACCGTAGTCGGGAGATTCGTTGGGGGTCACGATGCTGGGGACCGGCAGGGAGAAGTGCTCACCGTTCACAGCCATCGTACGGGGCAAGCTGCGAGCAAACTGGCCCTGGAGCACGAGGACTGCGTTGAATGACAGATCGGCTGCACTTGTCTGAGGCAGGGGGACGAGTAACACAGGTTCATCATTGAGCATGGTTCGCGAGACGCGGGACGGCTGATCTTTCACCATGACCGACAGCAAACGTGCCTCACCCGGCAGCCGCACGGCCAGGAACTGATGCCCCCGATTCCTCACGCGGTACGAAGCTTGTGTCCGCCAACTCCCGTCCGCAGCCAGCATCGTTTGCAGATCTGCCAGCATGACAGTCGCAGTCGCAGTCATCTGCTCCGTGACCCTCTGCATCTGCCAACTGAGTTCCTCGCCGGAGTGAAATCGGGCCATCTCCATCGCCTGTGCAACAAGTTCGTTCCGCAGCACCAACGGCAGATTTTCCTTCTGCACAACCTCGTGAGTCTGACCGGCAGTGGGGACCATCTGTGCCGACGAGAGATTCACCAGTACCGCGAATGACTGTTGCACATTCACATCGCTGAACTCATCAGGCTCTGTGCCTGACTGTTCGAATCGGATGTCAGGTGCGAGCACGATGCCGTTCGCCGGAGGCGGTAACGTCACGGCGGCAGCGAGCACGTACTGGCCACGTACCGCATCCTGCATCTCGACCGTCCAGCGGATGCGTCCGTCGTCCTGAATCGCTGATGACGTTTGACGAATGCCCGGCCCGGTGAAGTCGAGCCTGCCTTCCAGCCAGCCGTCCGTCGTGAAGACAAGCTGGTCGGCTGCCGCACGTTCGATCGACCATCTCAGCGTCAGCCCGTAATCGAGTGACGAGTCGCTGACAGCGACGAGAGTCACCGCGTCACATGCCAACCGAGGCTGAGCGCGGTTGAGCAGGAGAATGATCAACTCCGGTTCCAGGGCCGTTGTCCGGAAGGCGAACTGGACCGGCTCGTGATGCAGTGCGCGCAGTTCGGGCGAGAGGTCGCCAGCCTGTACGGATCGCCATCCCTCGAAGCCTTCGAGTGATCCCGTCAACCCGTCTTCCATCCACACGGCGAGAGTGGTCTCCAGGCGATCGACGTTCTGCAGCAACGGAGTCTCCAGCACGGCTTCGGTGTCCGTTGCGTCCCTCTGGATATGCCCTTCGAATGTCAAAGTCACTCGGCCCAGCCGCGGCTGACCGAGATCGAGCACCAGTTCCCCATCCTCGACAAACCAGTCCTGCACGTCAGGACTCCGCAGGTCGACCATCAGGAAGTCATGGGGGAGAACGGTTCTCAGCAGTCGTCGCGGGGCCCCAGCGAGGTCAAATTGTAGACGTGCACCGAGCAAAATCTTGCGATGGCTCACGAACATGCCGTATTCCGCGATTGCCCGCGATTCGGGCGCTCGGAGCGCTGCCGACAGGCTGAGACTCCACGGTCGTGACGTGAAGCGATAGGTCCCCTGGATCGGCAAGTGGTCTGGATTCAGTTCCTCCGGCAGTTCTCCGGTGAGACCATTGGTGCGAGTGATCCCCGTTGATTCGTTCACGCGAATCTCTCGCTGGTCGCCGGTCAGAAATACGATCTGTCCGGATTCGCGAGTGATGTTTTGCGGAGAAAAGTCCGGCATGTCGAACGAGACTTCGTCGCCCGCTCCCGCTTCCGGCAGAAACAGGTCTGCGAAGACCAGCGTCCGGTCATCGACCGTACGTCGCAGAAAGACGGTGAGCGTGCGATCGTCTCCGTCTCCATCGATCTGCCAGCCTCCAACGTCAGCACCCCACACACGTTTTAGCCGCACCGACTCCGGGAACCGAAACAACACCCGAGACAAATTACCCTGACGCACCGTGATCTCATACGCCCCGCGCAGGCTGGCCCCTGCGTCGTCAACCTGCACGGCTGTTTTCGATTCGACCTGCACGATCCCCTCGCGCCCTCCTGCAACCTGTTCCGGTTGCCAGGCGACAGTGACACGACAGCCTCGATCGATGGGGACAGCGACAGTCAAGCCCTGATCGTCAGTCTGTCGTTGGTAACCAATGGGGTCACGACCGTCCCGCTGGACGTTGATGGTCCAATCGTCGCGAGCAGGGAGCGTCACTGCCAGTTGACCAGTTGCGACCGGATGCAGCGGCAGGGTGAACTCGCCCGATGTCGTCTGCAGGTCTGCGGGCACACGGAATTCAAGCACCAGCACATGACTCCCGCGATCGGGGACAACGACCTCAAGCCCCCCGTCATCGGTCGGTCTCACGATGCCCGGTACCTCGTCCAGTTGTGCGGACTCGACAGCGACCTGACCGAGCGGCAACGTCAGGGCTACCGGAGCGTGGCGAAAACTGTTGACGATGAATCTGGCCGAGACACCGACTCCCTTCGCGTCACTTCCTGCGGGTTGCTCCGCGTCGATGTGCACTTCATAGTTCGCTTCGGCGACCACTCCGTCTATGGGGGCCGGTCCTACGTCCTTCGCCTCGGGCGATGCCTGTTGACGCAGCAGATCGAACAGTGTGCGGTCCAGTAAGACCCGGTCTGCGTCGAACGGATTTCCATCGCCGTAGGGAACAATGACCGTCGGCAACTCGTCTTCGTCCGGTCCGTCCGGTTCCTGAACGTCAGCAATCAGCGTCTTGGATTCCACGACCTCATCGGCTTGCAGGTCGCCTGCTGTTGTGGTCAGACATGTCAGCATCAACAGACTCGCTACCACTGGCTTTGTCGAAGCGGAAGACGATCGCCATGTGTGTGCTTTGGCTGTCACCGCCATCACCGTTGCACGGACCGCCCATAGCACAATCCCCAGCAGACCGCCCAACAGCACCCCTTCCACAATCATCGAACTCAGGGAGGGGACCACCATCACCAGTGCCAGGGGCACGATGATCGTGAACACTACGAGCACGATGCGCAAAGCGGGTCCCATCAGCCGGGCCCACCACATCAGCAGCATCACACCCGCAGCCACGATGAACGCCAACACCTCCCGCGACGACCGCGACGCGTACGTGACATCGATCGCAGGTACTTCACTCTCCCGCCGCGATCCCAGCGACGTGAACGTCACCTCCCGCAACCGCTCCGGAGCTTCGAGATCGAGCGACAACGACAGGAGTGCACCGCCGACTACTTGTGGCTCAGACGTTTGTTGCACCTGCTGGCCAAGTGTTGGCCGATCGATATCCATTTCTCCCGGGATAACTCCATCGTACCCGAGAACATCATCGAGGTCCCCCGAGAGAGGCATTGACTCTTGCACGATCGGAGGGGCTTGAGGAGCCAGTGGCCCAGCGATTCGGTCGGAGGGTGCTGACTCCTCGGCCGCCTCGCTCATTTTTTCATTCTCTAGTGGCAGTGGCGTTATCGTTTGTTGGACTTGCATCTGCTGACCACCGACGTCTGCCTCGCTCATTTCAACCAATGTCCCCCCCTGAAAGCTGGCTGCATTTCGGGCTTCTTGAGTGGCTGGAAGGAGTAATGCTATCAAGACTGCAATAGCTGCCATCACGACAACAGCGCTGATCAAGGAAGATCTTGAACGGCGAGCAAGAACGACCATGATCCACGTGATACTCACGACGATGAATGCTGCGACTCCTCGCCACCTGAGTGATTCCCAACTTGGAAGTGTGATGGATTTTCTGATGTGACCAAAGAACGTGTCGTCCTGCAGATCGACGGTGGGGGTGAAGGTGCCGTCGCTGTCGAGCAGCACGACGTCCTGCGGGTAGTCCAGCGACCAGACTCGGGAGAGGATGTCGATTGGTTGTGTCTCGCCGTTGCCGTGTTGAATGGCCAGCTGTGGTTCGATCTGTTGCAGGTGTCCGGTGTGGCCCAACTCGCCAACGTTTGTCCGATAGAACACCTGCAAACTGCGTTCGGCAGCCGGGGTGTCGGTCGCAGGGAGCGGGACCTGATAGCCGTGGGTCGCCTCACGGACTTCGATGGGTTGATCGTCAACCTGCACGGACCACAACTCGGCTCCGTCAGGCAGCGCGACGAGCATGTTCTGCACGCCGACGGCCCGGAAGGTCGCCAGCAGCCGATGTTGGACGTCTCCCGCCTCGCCGAGCACGCTCTTCATGTCCAGTCGATCGACGACCGCAGTCGGCACAACGGCCCGGTCGAACTGCTCCTCTGAGACCGTGGCTGAGGCACCGGCCCGCGAGAAGCGGAACCCGCCGACGATCCGTCGCGAGACCGCGTCGTCGGCTGCCATGCCCGGCAGATCGATCGGGTCGACCGCCTGCAACGGCTGTCCGACCACATCGGCCGCCCGGACCGTCAGCCGTTGATCATCACGTGCTTCGACAGCGATCCAACCGTTCTGCCGATCGGCTCCGACAAATGTCACCATCGGCAAGGTGACCTCGCCATCCGTCGTGCGCGGCTGCATGAGCAGTGCAGTCAGTTCATGGGTTCCCTTCAACCGTTTGTCGAACCTCAGCGTCCACGTCCGCTCGCCATCGATCGGCTCGGAAACCGTCTGCTCGACGATGGTCACGAGATGATCCGGCAGCACGATTTGTTGACCTGTGTTCTCCAGGATTGTCACCGGCGGACGAAGCACGAACCGGGCATTGCTGTCGACCTCCTCCGGCAGTTTGATCAACAGCCCTTCGAGTCCGCCCCCTTCAACCGTGACCGAAGCACGCACGCGAGTGACGGCCTGCTGCGGTTCGAGTCGCGAAAGCAGGAAGGTCGACGTCGACAACCGGGCGGGACGTCGGGTGATGTCGAGCTGGCCGGAGAACTCCGTGTCCTGATAGGTGAATCCCAACCGCAGCTGCAGCCCCAACGGTTCGAGCAGCCGCTTGAGCGCTTCCGCCTGCTCACCGCGGGCCGGGTCCAGTCCCGTGAGTTCGACCGTCTCGACGTCGAGATCCTCGCTGGCTGTGATTGCATACCGGGCCTCGACCATGTCCGCCTGCGGGAGGCCGACCTCCGGAAAGGTCAGCAGCACCGAATTGTTCTCAACAGGCCAGTCCTCCGGGTCAGAATGTGCCGTCAGATCCACTCGCCGGGACTCACCCGGATGCAGGGGCGGGTCCAGCGGGATACGGACTTCGATCCGCCCGACCTCGTCAGATCCCAATCGCCACTCAACAGGCTGCCCGGCGACCAGAGCCCGGTTGACTTCAAACTCCGCGGGCAGCATCACGCGCAAGTCGAACAGCGGTGCCACCGACGCCTGCACGTCCAGGATCGACGACAGATCAAGACCATCGTCGGTGATCTGGAGCAGGTTGGTCATGGCCACCTGCACGGTTCCCTTCTTGCGAGGAGTGAAGAACGACAGCTCAAACTCCGGCTGCATCGCATGAAAGCCCATCGTGGGACCAGATTCAGAACTGCGTGCAGGTAATTCATCGGTCGCCTGTAATTCATCGGCCGTCGCAGGCCGGACGGTGTCATCAAACGTCGGTTGCAGTCTCAGGTCCGGATCGTGCTGAACCAGAATCGTGCCGACATGAGCGTCCGTTCCGTCGAGCAGCAGCGTGGGCACACTCCACTCTTCCTCCGGAACGAATACGCCCCGAATGATCACATCTCGCGTGCCATCGAACGGCTGCCGATATGTCAGCGTGAGTTCTGTGCGGTCGCCGTCATCCGCATCGTTCATATCCCAGGAGGCCAGCCCCAGTGACTCAACGGAGACGACATCCAACTCTCGTGGGACGGTGAACTGCAGGCGGTCCAGCGTGCGGCCATAGACGGTGAGCGTCGTGTTCGTGTTCCAGGTGACCTCGCCGGGCGACACCCGCAGGCCGTACGCGGTCCGTGCAAACAGCAGGTCATCAGCCGACTTTGTTGCTTCACCTTCAGAAACCCTCAGCGAGATGTGCAGCTTGCCACCGACCGGAATGCTGTATTCGTCGCCCGTTCGACTCGTTGCCAGTCCGTCGACGGTCAGCGACTTGCCTTCCGGCAGCGACAGATGCAACGTCCCCGACGGTGCTCCGGGCAATGAGAACTCGATCAGGCTGTCACTCCCGACTGCGTTCACCGTCGCAGACAGTTCGAGCGTCAGGTGATGTGTTCCTTCGGTATTGCTGAAGACCAGCAGCGTGTCCGATGCCTGCGGGTCTCGGGAGACTGCAGCTGATTCTCCATCCACCGTCGCTGCCAGGACGCTGAGTCCACCGACCGGCAAACGCAGGACTTGCCAACCAGATGCAAACTGCGTGAAAGCAATGTCCGCAGACATCATCATTTGTTCCCCCTCGATACGTGCCTTGTAGTCGGCGGCGGAGAGGACGAGATCAGCGGGTGGCTGGGGACTGGAGTCCTCAGCTTTCTTCGCGGCGTACCAGAGCTTGCGGAACTCATCCCGCGATAGCAGCACACTGCCGTCGTCTCGCTGAAGCAGCGAGTTCAACTCACTCTGCGGAACATACACCCTGCGGACAAGCGGTTCCTGCTCGCTGTTGCTTCCGTCCAGATTCGATTCGTCGGATGCAGTCCCGGACTCCGGCAATGGGGGAGCCGGTTGAGCATGTGCTGTCTTGAACGACAGGAGTCCACTCGCACTTGCAATCACAAGCACAAGCAGACTGCGTCGACTGAATCTCTGGATCGTCATGAGAGTGTGAACCAATGACATGAGATGACGTCAATCAGATTCTGGATGATCAGACACATTTGCAGGAGGAACGACAGCCGGCGTGACCGTTGCTGGTTTCTCGTTCTTCTCAGGCTCTGCCACTGGCGACTCGGGAGACATCCTCCTGCCCAGCCCCAGCACGCCCCGCACACACCACAGGACCAGCATGAGCAGAAGACCGATGCGCGCGGTCGCAAATGCCTGGATGGCGACCTGCTCACTTTTGAGGCCGAGCAACAGTCCACCAAACAGGATCAACAACAGGATGCCAAGCTTGTTCTCCCACGAGGTGGGCATCAGGACGAAAGCGATGACTGCAAGGGCAGCGCTGACGAGCAACGTGTAACTCAGCGTGTTCCACCAGACGACGGTCATCTCACGAACATCTCCCAGATGGGAGTAGTGGTAAGCTGTCCGCCCCGTTGTCGGGAACTCCATCGTCAGGTTCCCTACATCGCCGATCCACTGATCCAGATCCTCGCCGGGCGGCGACCAGAGTGACCCGCTGAAGAGGGCTCTCAATGGTCGAGCCGTCCCCAACTGTGTAAAGCCCACGGGATCACCGACCAACGCGTACCCGCGCGGCACCCACACGACCACTCTTGTCTGCTGGACAGCTGCCGTCGCTGAATCGCCAATGCGAGGCAGCGGCAGGACCACCTTGCCCTGAAAGCCCCCCTCGAAGGGAGCCGGGTTGACCTTACCAAGGAATTGGAACGCGAGTTGGAATGGTTCGTCACTCTCCCCTTCACGGGCGACCTTGACGTAATACGTGTCCCAGAAGTCGCCGGTCGCGTTCGCCGGATCGGGCTCCAGTCGGACCTCAGTGTCATCGACCAGCACCGACAACACCTCAATGGCCTCCGGCAGTTCGACGCGGAGTCGTTGTCGTTCGGTTGACTTCAACTTGTACCGGCAACGAAATGTCGCACTCACATTCTCGCTCAGTACCACCTCGACCAGCCGCCGCGAGACGACGGTCGCAATGACTTCCTGTACGTCGTAGCGCGCCTGGGTGATGTCGACCTCAATCGTCTCATCCTCAGGGTGCTTGCGGTAACGAAACGCCATCGCTCCCGACTTGGGCAGCGTCGTCAGCTCCCGTACGTCGATTGGTTCAACGTCCGCACCACTGGCATCGGCGGTGATTGTCAGCGATTGCTCTTTCTCGATCTGAACTTCACCCGTGACTCGCGTGAGAGCGGTTGCTTCCCGTGTGTCGTCTGCTTCGAGGCCCAGCGGACGGATGATGCGAACCGTCAGCCCCTGCCGATGCGGATCCACTTCCAGCTCGACAGCTTCCTCCACATCAACGGTTGCTTCGGTTTCGGAAGCCGTGGTTGCGCCGTCCACATCTCCCGTGTCCCGTGTCTCATCATCTGAACCCTCCGATTCTGTCGCGTCAGCTTCCGCCTCAGGACCGTCATTGGCGGGCGGAGACTCAGCCGAATCTGTTACATCCTTTTCCGCTGGTGAGTCTGAATGCTCATCCACCGCAGGTTCGCGTTCGGGGTTCGTCTTGCCAACCTCATCCGCGTCCGCGGGAGCCACTTCAATCTCATCTTCGACAGCCATGGGAATCATGACGGCTCCGGGTTCCAGATCGTAGGTCACCCGAAACCGTTGTTGCCCGAGAACATCGCGTTGCATCACCAGCGTGTACGGCACCCAGCCGTCAGCTGCATCGCCTGGAGTCTGCTGTTTCAGCGTCGGCGATGTGGGGGACAATGCCACGGCCTCGATCTGCAGCGTCTCGACCGCTTCCTCCGGCACCGTAAACCGGAATGTATCCTGCCCGGCATACTCGACGTTGAAGTCCACAAGCGTCGTCACCCGAGTGCGTGTTGGTTGGACGTCGATCGACGTGGCGACCGATGACGACAAGCGTGTTGGCTTACGAGTCATGGTGATCGGGATCACCACCGGGCGATTCGTGTACTGCCATGCGGCCCGCAGTCTCGCACCTCCCCGTGTCAGATGAGGCGGTGCAGGTGCCGGTCGAGCAGATTCGAGCGATTCCTCGTCAGTCGCAACTTCCACGGAGTCATCCGCGAACAATCGCACGGTCCCCGTCTCACGATCAACATTCAGCGGTTCGGGGACAGGAAGCGTCAGCTCGGGCGTCTCTTCGTCCAGTTCGACATGCCCTTCGACGGTGATCTCCACGCTTCCCAGCGTCCTCTCACGCAGCAACACCATCAACAGATTGTCCTCGGCCCGATACTCCTTGAGCTGTGCCGATCTCACATCATCAATGATCACGCCGTCCGGCAACTCAATTCGCAGCTCAAACAGACCTGCACGCTCAATCGTGTAGGACAGTTCGGTGAGCAGGTCCAATTCGTCATCGCCAATCGTCAAGCTTGTGTTCTGGGTGACAGTCACGCGCGGCTCGACCTCAGCGACCGCTGCGGTCAGTGTCAACTCCGGATTGTAATACTTGAATGCGAGCACTCCCGGCTGACGGATTTCCTTCGCGACTTCGTTCGGCTCGATCCGGACGACGCCTGCCTGTTCGGTGATCCGCAACGTCAGATCTTCGCCGTGCGAGATGGCAATCTGCCCACTCTCCCGCACGACATCGAGAGCATGTACTCCATGAAGCGCCCCATCAGCGGAGCGACCCCCAAGCTCGACTGTCTGGCCGTCCAGCTTTTGCTCAGTGTGGATCTCAACCGTGACTTCATCATCGACGGCACTCAACAGGTCGATCGTCAGCTCCTGTTGATCATCGCTCTCCTCTGTTTGCCAGCCTTGCACCTTTGTTGAAGCTGACACATCGAGTACGCGACACGTGGGAGGCACTGAAACTTTTACCTGCTGAAGTTTGCCGCGAAGGACGTCGAAGGTCAGCCAGGCGTCTGTGTGAATGAGGCCGTCCGCAATGCGAAATGCTTGCCGGTTGTTCACGCTCGTGAGCAACTGCATCTCCGGCTGTGCTGTCGCCCGTGGTCGCCACGCCGCTGCAATGTGCTTGGTCGCTCCCAGACTGGCGCGGACACGGGTCTCGTTCTCTCCATCCTCAACAGCCAGTTGTACAAGTCGCGGCCGGACTTCAACCTCCTGATCATCCGCAGGGACGCTGAGTTCAAAATTCGTGATCGCGGACGGAGGCACATCGAAATCTATCTGCCGACCATCGGGCGACGTGACCACGCGAGCGGTCAACTCCAGCGAGACGGTCTGCTCACCCTGCTTTTTGAACAACAGGGAGTAGGTGCCATCACCGGTTCCTCGGAGCAGCACATCTCCATCACCATTGTCCACTGAGCCGACGGCCGCATCACCAAATTCGAGCGGCACCTCAACCCACGGTTGACCCACCACATTGATGGTCAACTCGGCCCGAATGCGAGCGATGTCCTCTTCGATCGTCGCGACATACGAGGCACTCGTGATCACTGCCTCAACCGGCTTCTTGGCTGCCCCGTCCGCGGCAGCCTTCAAAGCCCAGAGTTCGAGATACTCTGAATAGGGCAGGACGACCGACGCGTCCTCATTCTCGAACACATCCTCAAAGTCCTCAAACGGGATATAGATGATATTTTCAGGAGGACCATAAACGGGCTTCGGGGCAGCAGTAGGATTGTCCTGGCCGAGCAGATTCCCTCCGGTGCAGATGCAGAGACAAGACCAGCTCAGCAGGATTTGGCCGAGAAACGAGCGACTTGTGAACATCAATGACGTTCCTTATTCCGGTGATCCGGTATTTCAGGCAGGATGGTACAACCTCCAGCGGTGAACTTCAGTCCTGCATTCACCCTCAGTCCGCAAGACCCCCCAATCCGTGTAGGGCCCAACCGTCTCCTACTCTAACTCACGACGCCTCGACTTGGCGATCCTTAGAGAGATTTCAGGCGGCAAAGCTTGCTTACCCCTTCTTTTCTCACATCCACTGACGCCTTCGCGATGTTGTCAGTTCCCCATTTTCTCTGGCTCAACGGTAATCCCACAACAATCGCGAACCAACTGACCCGGTTGACGGTCTTTGCAGATGTTGGCTAGAACGCGCCTACGGCTCAGCGTGCAACAGTCGCCCCTCGTAACGGCGACCGCGTCGAACCGGATGAATGAACGCCGAAAGCTGCTTCCCATGCCCACCGTCCAACTCCCCGATGGCACCACCAAAGACTTCCCCGCAGGTTCGACCGCACTCGATGTCGCCAATTCGATCAGCGAACGCCTGATGCAGCAGACCATCGCTGCTCAAGTCGACGGCGTCACCGTTGACAGCATGCGACCCCTGGAAGACCTTTCCGACACCGATCCGATCTCGCTGACTCTGCTGACCACTCGCGATGAAGCGGCCCTTGGCGTCCTTCGCCACTCATGCGCGCACGTGATGGCACGAGCCGTCATGCGTCTTTACGACGGCGTCGGTCTCGCCTTCGGACCGACCACCGGCAACGGCTTCTACTACGACTTCGATCTCGCGACCCCCATCAGCGAGGAAGACTTCCCGAAGATCGAAGCCGAGATGCAGGCCATCATCAAAGAAGCAGAGCCGTTTGAGCGGTTCAGCCTCTCGCGTGATGAGGCGATCAAACTGGTTGATGATCTCGATCAGGAACTCAAGACCGAACACATCCAGACCGGCCTCGCTGAGCATGACAGCCTGAGCTTTTACCGTCAGGGGGAGTTCGTCGACCTGTGTCGCGGTCCTCACATTCCCGATGCTGGCAAGATCAAAGCGTTCAAACTGCTGAGTGTCGCAGGCTCTTACTGGAAGGGGGATGCCAACAACAAACACCTGCAACGTTTGTACGGCACTGCTTTCTTCGACAAGAAGCAGATGCAGGCGTACCTCGATCAGGTGGAGGAAGCCAAACGCCGCGATCACCGCGTCCTCGGCAAACAGCACGGTCTGTTCACACTCGCCAACGATGTGGGCAGCGGCCTCTGTCTCTGGCTCCCCAAAGGAGCAACCATTCGGGCACTGCTCGAAGATTTCATCAAACACGAACTGCTCAAACGCGGTTACGAGCCGGTCTACTCGCCACACGTTGGTCGAGTCGAGTTGTACGAGACCAGCGGCCACTTCCCGTACTACCGCGAGTCACAGTTCCCCCCGCTGTTCGGTCACCCGGCCGGACAACTCGTCGACTACTGGAAGACTCGACTTGATGAAGGCACCCTCGACAGTGAGGCCGAGGGAGACTTCAAGTTGGCGGCGATCGACATGGGCTGCCCGTTCGAAGACTATAAGTTCGCCAGGCCTGTGGAAGAGAAGATCGCCTATCTCAAGGCATGGGAGAGGAAGCAGGAGCGATATCTGCTCAAGCCGATGAACTGTCCGCATCACGTGCAGATGTACAAGGCTCAGCCGCGCTCGTACCGCGACCTGCCTGTGCGGTTGGCAGAGTTCGGCACCGTCTATCGGCACGAGCAGTCGGGCGAACTCAACGGCATGCTCCGCGTGCGGGGCCTCACCCAGGATGACGCTCACCTCTTCTGCACTCCCGATCAGGTCGAACAGGAATTCAAGGACACCCTCGACCTCGTGAAGTTCGTCCTCGCTGCGGTGGGGCTGGAAGACTATCGCGTTCAACTCTCGCTCCGCGAACCCGGCTCCGACAAGTACGTCGGCTCGGACGAACTCTGGAACCAGGCTGAAGCGGTCCTCCGCAAGGTGCTCAACGAATCAGGCCTGTCGTTCAGCGAATGCGAGGGCGAAGCCGCCTTCTACGGGCCCAAAGCCGACTTCATGGTCAGCGACGCGATCGGTCGCGAGTGGCAGCTGGGGACGGTCCAGCTCGACTACAACCTGCCCGAACGGTTCCAGCTCGAATACGTCGGCGACGACAATACCACTCACCGTCCGGTCATGATCCACCGCGCCCCGTTCGGCTCGATGGAACGCTTCGTCGGCATGCTCATCGAGCACTTCGCAGCCGCGTTCCCCCTCTGGCTCGCCCCCGAGCAGGTCCGCATCCTCGGCCTCAACGACGACATGCTTCCGTATTGTGAGGAGATTCAACAGCAGTTCCGCGCAGCCGGCTTCCGCACCACCATCGACCACCAGTCCGCCAACGTCAAAAAGAAAATCCGTGACGCCCAGCTGGACCTCATCCCCTACATGGTGGTCGCAGGCCCCAAAGACCAGGAGAAAGGGGGCCTCTCCCTCCGCGACAGATTAGAAGGCGACCTCGGCTTCATGCCCACCACCGAAGCCATCACCAAACTCACCAAAGAACGCGACACCCGCCAAATCCGCCAAGTCATCAAGTCCGACTTCAAAGGCTTCCAAGGCGGCGAGGAAGAAAGGAATGAGTATTAAGGCAGCGTCCTTCATATGCATCTGGAAGCAGGATTCAATGAATATTCTTAGAACGCGTTTGAAAAGGGTTAGTTGAGTCGTCTGACCATGATGTGGATCATGGCGACGTAGATGAATGCTTC
>JAGQQG010000009.1 GCA_020426325.1 Planctomycetaceae bacterium
TTCGAGGCATCGACAACAAAGGCTACTACCGCCTGTGGCGCGACCCCAGGTACTATCTCGACTTCACCGGTTGCGGCAACACCCTCAACATGATGAATCCCCGAGTCTTGCAGCTTATAATGGACAGCCTTCGCTACTGGGTCACCGAAATGCACGTGGACGGATTTCGCTTTGACCTGGCCAGCACTCTGGCCCGCGAACTGTATGAAGTCGATCGCCTGGGAGCGTTCTTCGACATCATTCACCAAGACCCGATTCTCTCACGCGTCAAGCTGATTGCGGAGCCTTGGGACGTGGGAGCGGGCGGATACATGGTCGGCAACTTTCCAGTGGGTTGGACCGAGTGGAACGGTCGTTATCGCGACACGGTTCGCAGCTTCTGGAAGGGTGATGGGAACGCGGTGAACGAGTTTGCGACACGCCTGACCGGCAGTAGTGATTTGTACGAGCATAACGGTCGTCGCCCGTATGCTTCGATCAACTTCATCACCTGTCACGATGGATTCAGCCTGCAGGATCTCGTCTCGTACAACGACAAACACAACGAGGCGAATGGACATGGCAACACCGATGGCGACAATCACAATTTGAGTTGGAACTGCGGAGCAGAAGGACCGACCGAAGACTCGGACGTGCTGGCGCTTCGGGATCGACAGAAAAGAAACTTCCTGGCAACGCTGTTATTCTCGCAAGGCGTCCCGATGTTGCGGGCGGGGGACGAACTCAGTCAAACCAAGCAGGGGAACAACAATACCTACTGTCAGGACAACGAGCTGACGTGGATTAACTGGCAACTGACTCCGCAGGAGCAGGACTTCCTGAGTTTTGTGCAATCGGCGATCAGGCTTTTTAAAGATCAGCCGGTGTTTCAACGGCGGCACTTCTTTCAGGGACGATCGATTCGAGGCAAGTCACAGAAGGATATTCACTGGTTGACTGCCAACGGCAAGGAGATGAGCGACTCCGACTGGCACTCCAGTCATGCCCGGTGCCTGGGAGTGCTTCTCAACGGACAGATGACTGACGAGATCGATGAGCGCGGCCGTCAGATCAACGGCGACACGATGCTCATGCTCCTCAATGCTCACCACCGGGAAGTTGCTTTCACTTTGCCTGGCGAGGACGTGAAAACGCTGTGGCGACTGGAACTGGATACGGCCCGACCGATGCCGGAGTCACGTCAGCATCCCCCTCAACGTGCGTACCGTCTGCTTCCCCGGTCGATGGTCGTGTTTCGTCAGAAAAGCCGACGCTGGTCTTTTTTTCGTTTGCGTCACGATGAGGGGAGTCCAGTCGTTTTGAAACCCCATGTGGAGAAAAAAACCGTTTCGAGTGCTGATCTCCCCCGGATTCGCTCCTCGGAGTTGACGACGGACGAATAGCCATTCATTCTGGTTAATTCACAACCCTGCTGAGAATATCCGAAGAGCGATCGACCGATGACACATCCCTGGCACGACGTCATTCCCGGTGAGAACCTCCCCCGGGAATTCCGGATGGTCGTCGAGATCCCCATGGGATCGAAGGTCAAGTATGAGTTGGACAAGGAGACCGGTCTGCTCAAGCTCGATCGAATGCTCTACTCCGCAGTGCACTATCCCGCGAATTATGGTTTCATTCCCCAGTCGTTTGCAGAGGATGACGACCCGTTGGATGTGCTCGTGTTGTGTCAGGAGCCGGTCGCCCCGCTGACTCTCGTTCAGGCACGGTCGATTGGAGTGATGACGATGGTCGACGGAGGCAAGAACGATCACAAGATTCTCGCGGTGGCCTTGGATGACCCCGAGTACAATCATTATCACGAAGCTGCTGAACTGCCGCCGCATCGATTGAACATGCTGCGCCGGTTCTTCGAGGACTACAAACGGCTCGAGGGGAAGGAAGTCACCGTCGATGCGTTTCAACCGGCAGAGGCGAGTTGGCCGATCATCGACATCTCGCTCCTTGAGTACAGCGAGCGACGCCGTCGCGGTGCGCTCAATAAGTGATTTGTGGCAAATTCGACGTCCTCTCACTGTCTGCGTGCCCGGTGGTTGTTTCCTGTTGATGGACCGCCGATTGACGATGGTGTCATCACGATTGAGGCCGGTCGGATTGTCCGTCTCAACAGCGGGCCTGATGCATCTGCGATCGACCTCGGGAACGTGGCCATCATCCCGGGTCTCATCAACACGCATACTCATCTGGAGTTCAGCGATCTGACAAGACCGCTGACACCTGCGCAGCCGTTTCCTGAGTGGATTTGTTCGCTGATGAGGCACCGGCAGCAACGATCGACTGATCGTCGTGAAGCCATTGACCGCGGGCTTCGTGAGTGTGTTTCATCCGGCAGCACACTCGTCGGGGAGATTGCAACGGACGACACCACGGTCGAGAGACTCTCACCGGATACGCCTCAAGGATTCGTCTTTCGCGAACTGCTGGGGATTGGCGACGGTGTGTGTACGGAGCGCCTGGAGATCGCCCGACAGTTTTTGGAACAGGAGTCCTCCGATGCAGACGTGATCCGTGGACTGAGTCCGCACGCTCCGTACAGCCTGTCCGAGGAGTTCTTTCGACAGTTGATCAATCTCGCTGTCGAGCGCGAGTCTCCCGTGGCCATGCATCTGGCAGAGACGCATGAGGAGTTGGAATTGCTCCAGCAGGGGACCGGACTGCTCGCCAAGATGCTGAAGGATTTCGGTGTCTGGAGAGATCGATTTTGGATGCCCGGGGGTTCAGTCGGTGCCTACCTGGAAGAGTTGTCACGGGCTCGACAGGCACTGGTGGTTCATGGGAACTATCTGACCAATGAAGAAATTGAGTTCCTGGCGACACAACCGCAGATGACAGTCGTTTACTGTCCACGAACGCATCATTTCTTCGGGCACCGGAATCATCCCTGGCAACGACTGCTCGAACGCGGAGTCAACGTGGCGTTGGGAACAGACAGCCGGGCGTCGAATCCAGATCTGAACCTCTGGGCCGAGTTACGGTTCCTCACGAAGCGACATCCGGAGGTCCCGCAATCGACACTGCTGGAACTGGCGACTGTGAATGGAGCAAGGGCATTGCGGGTGTCGGAGGAGACCGGCACGTTGACTGCAGGGAAGCGGGCCGATCTGGCTGTCATCCGCCTCCAGCCCCCGGCATCCGGCCGAATGGCAGAAAAGGATTCGATTCAACTGATCTCGGCTGAGAATGATGTCATCGCAACCATGCGCGGGGGGAGATGGCTGCACCGATGACGGCTCGATTGCAATGCGTCCGACATCCGTTAACGTGACCAGACGGTACACCGACTCACGAGGCGGATTGAGGACGCAGATTGATGGCAGACGGGCAGATTGAATTCGGGAGTGATATCACGTCAACGGCCGAGCTCTCAGACGAGATGGCGTTGCAGAGTATTCGATGGCGAACCTCAGCCGATCGGAAACTCGTGGCAGCAGCGAAAGCGGGCGACTGTTCTCGATTCGCAGGAGCATTGCGTAAGGGCCTTGGATCGCACTGCAAGTCTGCTCACAAATCCAATATAACGCCGACACTGCTTCAGAGTTTGTGGTCGAGACACGCGTTTGACGACAACGGATCCACGGGTGAGGTGTGCAGATTTTTGATGGATCTCAATCGACAATTGAGGTCTTCAAAATCTGAAGCCAAGCAGTCTGCCGCCATCTCCCGAATCGTCAAGGGAGCACTCAAGACGGGCGGCCCGGATGCGGAAGACCCGATTGGCTTGTTGGGATGGATGTCCGTATTGGCGGAGTTGAGTTCGCAGCTGGAGGATGAACTGCTCGTGAATCTGTGGCGGCGAACACTGGATGCTTCAATTCTGTGCTCACAGAGACATGGAACAGATAAAGAGGAACTAATCGACCGGCTGCTCCTGGTCCGAGGTGAGATCCCCTGGCGAGGGGGATTGCTCTTCGCCGATGTGCGTCATGCCGGTCAGATGAGAAAAGCGGGGCGTTCCTATCTGCGGAACGAACTTGAAGCACTCACAGATGGTGACGGCACTCCGCATGCTCGCACGCTCCATCGTCTGCCGCTGACGTTGGCTGCTTTCGTTCGATCGGCCGATGCTGGTGAGAAGAGTGGTAAGTCGCTCTGGGATGCTGAGTCGGCTGAGCGGTTTGAACAGTTGATTGAGCGGGTCGCAGCGATGTGTCTGGATGACGGACGGACGGCATTGAGCAATGGAGCATCGTTTGCTCCGGCTTCTCTGATGAAAACAGCATCCAGTCTGGCCGGTTTAGGCAAGCAAGTGCCGGCTGCCCAACGGGTTCACGCATTCCCCGACGATTCACTGATGTCGAGTCGAGTCAAGGATGCGAGGGGCAGACTGCGGAAAAAAATGCCACGGTTTGATGAGGAGAATTCACCCTCCTCTCAGTCAGACTGGGCAGGACTGGCCTGTCTGAGAAATAACTGGCTAAGTGGTTCGGACTGTTGTGTGGTCACACATCATCAGGCGCAACCTCAGGTCTGCCTGACTGCTTTCGAGCGACCGCTACTTGACGGCGACTGGCAGACGACGATCGAACTCGATGGGAATGTGGTCGCTACGGGTGATGGCTGGGATTGTGTCTGCTGGTTCTCCGATAAGGATGTGGATTATCTGGAATTGCAATCTGAGGGTGAGGGGATCACGACATTTCGTCAGGTTCTGTTGTCTCGGACTGACCACTGGTTATTGCTGACAGAAGGTTTTCTGGCGAAAGAGCAAGGGGATTACCGCCTCAGCTCGCGAATTCCATTCGCTGACGGAGTTTCGGTCGACGCCTGCCAATGGACGCGGCAAATGACACTGAGTCGGGGAAAGCTGGCGGCTCAGGTGTATCCACTTGCGCTGGATCAGCAACGGGTCAACAATGCACACGGAACGCTGAGTAATGAAAACGGCTGCTTGACACTTCATCAGACGATGAAAGGCAAAGCCATCTATGCTCCGCTGGTCATTGACTGGTCGCCCGATCGGCGACGCCGTGAATCACAGTGGCGACAGTTGACTGTCGTCGAGGAGGGAAAAGTGCTGCGTCCCGATGAGGCTTGCGGATTCCGCCTGCGAGTTGGCAAACATCAGTGGTTAATCTATCGCAGCCTGCAGCCGGGGGAGACCGCACGCACGGTTCTCGGTCACCACACGCCACATGAGACGGTGATTGCTGAGTTCGCCACGAGCGGCGAAGTCGAACCACTGGTGATGGTCGAATAAAGTCAGCCCCTCACCATCAGATCATCAGATCGCAGAGAGCAACTGGAACGGGTCGGAGAGCATGTTGCACAGCGTGGCCACGAAGCGGGCTGCGTCGGCTCCGTTGATGACGCGATGATCGTAGGACAAAGCGAGCGGCAGCATCAGTCGTTCGCTGATTTCGCCGTCAATCAGTTGCAGCTCTTTCTGTCCCCGTGACAAGCCCAGGATGCAGACTTCCGGATAGTTGACGATGGGCGTGAAAGCTGTGCCGCCGATACCGCCGAGATTGGTCACTGTACAGGTTGCTCCCTGCATGGCATCGATCGGGAGCTTGCGATCCCGAGCGAGTGTTGCGAGTTCTGCAATCTCGCCGGCGACTTCCCGAATACTCTTCTGATCGCAGTCTTTGACCACCGGCACGAGCAGTCCGTTGGGCGTGTCGACCGCACAGCCGATGTGGTAGTACCGCTTGTAAACGATCTCCTGTGTCTCCGGATCGAGACTGCTGTTGAATTTCGGATACTCCTGCAAACATGTTGCCAAGGCCTTCATGACGATTGCGGTCATGGTGACTTTGGGACCATTTGCTCCAGCTCCTTGCGAGAACTTTTTGCGAGCAACCTCCAGATCGGTCACGTCCGCCCTGTCATGTTGAGTGACGTGAGGGATGACATTCCAGGAAACGGTCAGATTCTCCGCAGCCGTGCGACCGATCTTGCTGAGCTTTTCACGGTCAACTTGCCCGAACTTGGAGAAGTCCGGAAGAGGCGGAGGAGCGAGTGAACCGGGAGCGAGAGTTGTCAGTTCTCGTCGGGCGGCATGAGCGGTGAGACCTCCCTGCAGTCGCTGACGGACGAACTCTTGAACATCGTCCTGGGAAATCCGTCCACCGGGTCCCGAGCCGTCAACCTGCTGCAGATTGACGCCCAGTTGCCGGGCGAGGCGTCGCGTGGAAGGTGAAGCCGGCACCGGACCTCGACCGTTCCCTCCCGCATCGACGAGTTCAGGGACACGAGGAGCACTCGGTTTCGTCGCTGCCATCGTCGATGACGCTGAAGCTTGTGGAGTCGGCTCTTTCGTTTGGCGGTTCGCGGGGACGTCTTTGACTGGTGCCTTAGATGTTGGTGCCTCTGTTGAACTGAGCGTCAGCAGCACTTGGCCGACATTGATCGTATCCCCAGCTGTGACATGGATCTTGTTGATTGTCCCCGACTGCGGGCACGGCAACTCCACGACCGCCTTTTCCGTCTCAAGGTCCATGACGATCTGATTGGCGGTGATTTCATCCCCCTCAGAGACATGGATCTCTGCGATGTCGGCTGACTCGACTCCTTCTCCGATGTTCGGGAGCGTGAATTCAAACTCCTGAGTCTGGGAAGCAGTGCTGTCGTCGTTACGGGAACTGGAGACGTCGATGATTGTCGGCGTCTTATCGGCACCTTTGGTCTGTGCTTCCTGTGGCTCATCCGATTCTGGCGAGGCTGACGTCTCTTGACCGTTGCTGCTGGCCGCATCGCTGGGGGTGATGCTCAACAACGACTGTCCAACCTCGACCGTTTCTCCCTCTCCGACGTGCAAAGCATCGATTGTGCCTGAGAGCGTGATGGGCAACTCAACGACCGCTTTTTCCGTCTCGAGTTCCATGATGATCTGGTTTTCGGTGACCGTATCACCGGGAGAAATCATGATCTCGGCAATGTCAGCGGACTCGACGCCCTCGCCAATATTTGGAAGTTCAAACTCGATGCTCATCGTGGCAGGGCAATCGACAGGGAAAGGGAACGGTTGATGTCCAGCAGCTGAAGTACAGCTGGGATTGCATGATAGTCAACGTGTCAACACGACAACAGAGCATTGACAGGGGACATCGCCGGCCGACGAGATGTTGTGTTGACCTTGAGGCGACTAACTTTCCGAGGTCCCCGTGGACGTACCTGATGAGCTGTCCTCGATCTGCTGCGTGTCGAAGACGATGTCAACCAGTGTGGTCACGCCATGACCCGTGGCGGCATGGAAGCCCTTACGGATGTGCATCCTCCATAATGCAGGGCCGGAAAGACTATCGATCCCCTCCAATTGCGAGGGAAGGAAAATTTCGATGGATTCTCCGGGAGCCAGCTGCTCGCCAAGGTGCTGCTTGCAAATGTCCCATTCGCTGGTCAGAGGATGGTCAAGCATGTACACCGTTGAACCACCAGTCCCGTCTGCTGAGTTCTCTGAGCGGATGAAATTGTTGGCCAACAACTGCGAGGATTCATCATCGAAATCGCGTTTGAACAGGAGCGTTCGATCGAGCGGAGCGATCACCTGATCCTCGGACATGTTTGTGAAGCGGACCCAGAGCTGGAGCACCGGCGAAGTGCGCTCGTGTTTCAGCCTGGTGTTGCCGGTAAAGTGGACGTACTCGATCGGTTCACGCTCAATGCGAAGCGGCTCAACCAGAATGTGGCCGAACTGTTGCTTATGTCCCAGCGGCAATGTGTGTTCTGCCGGTAGGGATGCGTTTTCTGGAGCATACCGAAACTCATTGGCATCCAGCGGTTCGACGTCGGGAAGGTTTTCCAGTTCGTGTGATCCGGATTGCATCACCAGCATGATGAGGTACAGACAGGCCAACGTGACAGCACTCGCATAGCTCGCCAGCAGCGTCATCGCCATGCGTTGTCGTTTGTCACTCGACACAGTGGTCGAGGCGGACGGAACTCCAACACTTTTTTGATGGCCGCGACTGATGGGGGAGGCGTTATGCGCCTGCGGTTCCGTCAGGTGCAGGTTCAGTGAAGAGGGAAAACCGGACCCGCTGTCGGAGCGGTGCAGGCCATTCAACAGAGCCAGTGCGCTGCTGCTTCCTGTTGTCGATTTGTGGCTCGCTCCCACGAGAACATGACTGTCACACGATGCTTGGTCCTGTTCAGAACTCCGCGACGAGCCTGACAGAGCATGATCCACGTCAATGCCATCGAACTCCGGTCGGGAGTCGGCAGGAAGACGGCCTGGCTTACGACTTTGCATGCGGGCTTTCCTGAAGTTTTCGATTGAGTCAACGGCAGCCTTGTTGCAGACCGGGCAGGCTCAAACATACGGGAGTCTCATTTCTGGGGTCCGAAGTGCTTCACCCAACTTATTCTCTCGTCACCCTGCATGGGACGCAACCGATCTCGTTCGTTGAAGGGCATTGTCGCCAGTATCGGAACGGTTGTCCGGCTCACAATCTCGGCGATCGTGCTTTCCGAGACTTCATCCGTCACCGGACGAATGTGGTTCAGCACCAGTCCAGCAATCGAAAGGTTCCTCGCCTCGGCCACTTCAATCGTCAACAACGTGTGGTTAATGGTGCCCAGGATGAGTGGGCAGACGATAAGAAGTGGAAATCCAAGATCCCCGGCGAGGTCCGCGACTGTTTCGGTTTCGGTCAAAGGGCATAACAGCCCGCCCACGCCCTCGACGCAGAGGAAGTCTACCCGGTCTGACCACCACTGGGCTCCCGTCCGCAGCAGGGATGGGTCAACATTACGGTTCTCATGTCGGGCCGCAGCAGGAGGGGCCAAGGGTGCTGCAAACGTCTGAGGACAGATTCGCTCGATGGGGAAACGGTGATCGATGGCATCGGAAAGAATCTGGATGTCTTCCCATCGCAGTCGACCGTCTGCTGCGACTTCTCCGCCACTACAGACCGGCTTGTAGCATCCAACACGATGACCGGCAGACCGCAACTCGCTGGCGATCAAACTCGCACAGTGAGTTTTCCCCGCACCCGTGTCCGTCGCTGTGATGAAAAGACCTTGCATGGAATGTCATTTTTAAGATGGATCTGTTCCACTCAGCATACCTGCATCGCGTGACTGAGCGAAGTCGGAGGAGTGCAAGTAAGGCGTAGTTATTTGGCTGAAAGCGGGGCCTTCGCCCTTATCCCTTTGATTCCCAGACTCCATACGAGTAGAATTGGGACGTACCTCTCCCTTTTCATAGGGCCAGATGAATCAGCAGAGCCAAATCACCTGTGGCTCGCTGGGAAAGTGGTGTGGTGCATTCCATGGCCAATAATCCGTCTCAGTCGGATCAAGAAAAGTTTGTTGCGCAAGTTCGCCGACAGATCGCAGCCGGCGAAAAGGTCGATCTCCAATCACTGATCGAACAGTTCCCTGAGTGTGCAGACTGCTTGAAGGCTCTCATCGGGCCTGCATCTCACCCAGACGGCTCAATCGGGCTTGATGAGTCGATCGTCCTTCACACCGATCCTAATCCCCCTTCAATCAAGATGGACACGACACGCGCTGATCCGCATCAGGACCACACTCGCGTCGACGATTTAATTCCACTTGGTCGGTTTGGTGAGTACGAGTTAATTCAACAGGTCGCGCTCGGCGGAATGGGGATTGTCTTTAAGGCCTATCAATACAGCCTGAATCGCGTCGTGGCCTTGAAGTCGATTCGGAAAGGCCGTTTCACAACCCCCCAGGAGATTGCCCGATTTCGCCAAGAGGCGCAGGCGGCAGCTGTTCTGAATCACCCAAACATTGTACCGGTCCACGATTATGGTGAAGTAGACGGGCAGCATTTCTTTACGATGGAGTTTGTGGAAGGCCAGAGTCTGGCGGAGTGGACGCGGGAGCATCCGCTGCCAGCACAGACAGCTGCAGCCTATCTGAGAACAATCGCCCGCACCGTCCATTACGCGCACACAAAGGGCATCGTTCACCGTGACCTCAAACCTTCAAACGTCTTGATTGCAGCGAACGGTGAGCCACGGATCACTGACTTTGGTGTTGCCAGGCCCTTGGAGGAACATGGAAGCGGCCATGGCCAAATCGTCGGCACGCCGAACTTCATGTCCCCCGAACAGTCACTCGGTGGGGAAGGCGCTGCTGCGCCGGCCACCGATATTTATGCCTTGGGTGCTTTGCTCTACGCACTCCTCACCGGTCGTCCCCCGTTCCAGGCTGAAAGTGAACTGGAGACACTGGCACAAGTCCGCACCCAGGAACCGGTCTCGCCTCGTTTGCTGAACTCGAGGGTTCCACGCGATCTGGAAACCATTTGTCTGAAGTGCCTGCAGAAGGAACCTCAACGCAGATACTCTACCGCAGCGAGTCTGGCAGATGACCTGGGACGATATCTGGAGGGCAAGCCCATCCTCGCCCGTCCTGTCGGTCGTGTTGAGACATTTTTGAGATTCTGCCAGCGGAACCCGGCAGTGGCGCTGCTGACTGCCAGTGCGATCTTTCTGACCATTACTCTCATCGGTGTTCAACGTATCGCGAACACACGATTGAACGAACTGATCGAACAGCTTGCGCATACAAATGGAAACTTGGAGTCATCGCGAGTCGAGTTGCGATCAGCTCTGGAAGTCAGTCGAAAGAGCCAGACGGCGATTGAGGATCTGCTGTACGTTTCAGACATGAGGGAAGCCGGTCTCGCCTGGAAGAACGGCGATATGCGCCAGCTGGCGAGTTGCCTCGAACGGCAGCGCCCTGTTGCTGGAGCAAGGGACCTGCGGGGGGGTGAGTGGGACTTCCTCTGGTATCACGCACGAATTCCCTCACGGATCGTCTCAGAGAATGAGATGCCACTGTACTTCGTGTGTTATTCCCCCGATGAGAAGCTGATTGCCACGGCCGGAATGGATGCAATCGTTCGTCTCTATGATGCAGAAAGCTACCAACAGCGATTGGCAATTGAGACCGGACAGATTGAGGTGAACGGGCTCGCATTCACAGCTGACGGAACTGTTCTTGCATCTGCGGGGGACGATGGAACGGTTCGCTTCTGGCAGCTGGACTATGACACAGGGACAGCTCGGGAGATTCGCTCGATCAAAGCTCACGAGTTTCAGGTGTACAACATTGTATTCACACCTGATGGTCGGACGCTGATTTCTGCAGGCCGAGACCCGGTGATTCGCATCTGGGATGTTGAGACGGGGCAGGCACTCGGCACCCTGGAAGGTCATGAGGAGACCGCTGGTGCGATTGCACTTTCGGCAGATGGTCGCCAACTGGTCTCCGCAGCGAACGATGGTCAAATTGCCCTATGGGATGTCGAGAAGCAGTCACTCATTCGCAAGATGGACCCCGACATCGGCAGATTGACTGCGATCAGTCTCTCACCCAACGGCCACGAAGTGGTTATCAGTTCTGCAAACTCCAAGGTTCAGGTGCTGTCGATTCCAAAGCTGGAAGTCACCCATGCGTTTGAACACCTGGATGCCATCCAAAGCTGCCTGTTCTCACCGGACGGACATGCGGTCATCGCCAGCGACCGGGGAGGCATGATCCGGTTTTGGCCGTTGACTGATGACATCGAGGCTTGGAAAACAAGAGTTGGGATTCACAACTTGCCGGTTTGGAAAGCGCATCGAGACCGCGTCTACGCAATGGCGATTGCTCCAGACGGCCAGCACATGCTATCGGTCGGAGACGATGGCAAGTTGCTCGCCTGGGAACTCTCCCGCAATTCAGCGGACTGGACATTGCAAAAAGAGTCGGGCAATGTCGTTGCCATGGCCTTTATGGGCGAGAGCGGCCTGCTCGCGACAATCGACGGGCACCGAGTCGAAATCTGGAATCCGGAAAACGGCAGTTTGGTCCGGACTTTGTGGGAGTCGGACGAGGAGATCAGCAGCATCTCCTGCTGTCACGGTGGCATTACTCTGGCGGTTGGAGGAAAGCAGGGGGTCGTTCATATCTGGAAGATCCAGGATGATGAGACACACGTCACGATGTCACTTGGCGAAGAGTTTGACGTCAATCGAATTTCAGTCTCTCCCAAGGGCACTTACCTGGCGGCTGTTGAGCGATATCAAACCGACGAAACCGATGTCTTGCGGGTCTTCGACGTGCAAACGGGCGAACGGATTGCATCGATTCGATCGACCAATTGCGACTCTGCTGCATTCTCGCAAGATGAACAGTATCTCCTTGCCAGCGGGCCCCTCAACAAGGTTCAGGTCTGGCGGGTTCCCTCGGGTGAGCTCACCGTCGAGGAGTTCGCCCATGTGAATTCGATCAACGAGATCGCATTCAGCCGAGATGATCAATGGGCTGCGACAAGCAGCGATGACCGTACGGTGAAACTCTGGGACGTCAACAGCTGGGAGCAGAAATCGGTACTTGAAGGACACTTGGACGCCGTCGAATCCGTTGCCTTCTCACCGGACACCAAAACGCTTGCATCTGTGGGCGATGATCGAAGTATCAAGTTCTGGAACATCCCCTCCGGGCAGATGATTTTTGAGTTGGACCTGCAAGACGAAGTCGCGGGTCAGATTGCGTTCTCACCCAATGGCAAATACATCGCCTGTCGTCTTAAAGAAACATCGGGCCCTCAGCAGGGATACCAGGTCCATCTTCTCGATTGGCGGAACCGACAAACGTTGCCGATAGACAATGATTACGTCCTGAAGTGAGCGGGGTGATCCAAACCGACTTGTTGACGAGTCCAGCTGTCCATCTGGGAGCAGATCCGTTGCAGATCAAGCGAGAATTGTCCACTCGCAGAGTCGAAGGGGGATATCTACAATCCCGAGATGAGAAACCAACAGGCAACAAAACTGCTCTTCGAATTGTCTCACCCCGGTCGGCGAGGAGCGATTTATCCGGCATCCGACGTCCCTGATCGAACACTCGGAGATCTGTTCCCTTCTGATCACCTCGCAGAGAGTCTCCCCCCTCTTCCCGAGGTGACCGAACCGGATGTGGTCAGGCACTTTGTGAACTTGTCGACGCTCAACATGTCGGTCGATACCCACTTCTATCCGCTCGGCAGCTGTACGATGAAGTACAACCCCAAGCGGCACGAACGGCTGGCCCGACTCCCTGGGATCGGCGACCTGCATCCAAATCAGCGTCCCGAGGATCATCAGGGAATGCTCGCATTGCTGTTCGACATGCAGGAGATGCTCTCAGAGGTCGCAGGATTGCCGGCCGTCTCACTGCAGCCCGCTGCGGGCGCCCAAGGGGAGTTCACAGCCCTACTGGCAGCGGCGGCCTACTTCCGGGATCGTGGTGAGAACCGGACGAAGGTCCTCTTCCCCAGCAGTGCCCACGGTACGAACCCCGCGAGCGCGGCCCTCGCAGGCTTCGACACGATCCAACTCAAACAAACATCCAACGGCCTGGTCGACCTCGAGGAACTTGCCTCTCATCTGGACGACCAGACCGCTGTGTTCATGATCACGAATCCCAACACAGTCGGACTGTTTGAACCCAACATCAAACGCATCTCCAACATGTTGCACGATGTCGGCGGACT
Organism: Planctomycetaceae bacterium; assembly: GCA_020426325.1. Taxonomy (GTDB): domain Bacteria; phylum Planctomycetota; class Planctomycetia; order Planctomycetales; family Planctomycetaceae; genus JAHBXU01. The sequence goes on from JAGQQG010000009.1 coordinate 13,433, forward strand.
CGTGTACATCGATGGAGCAAACATGAACGCCATCCTCGGCATCACTCGCCCGGGCGATTTTGGGGGCGACATGATGCATTACAATGTCCACAAGACATTCACCGGACCGCACGGTGCAGGCGGACCGGGATCAGGTCCCATCGCAGTGAGAGACTTTCTGGCGGATTACCTTCCCGGACCCATCGTGCATCGGGGTGATGACGGTTCCTACTCGCTTGAGACTCCGTCCAAGTCCATCGGGCGAGTTCGATCGTTCTTCGGGAACGTCGGCATTTTGGTCCGAGGCTACTGTTATCTGAGAACGCTGGGGGCAGCCGGGTTGCGGGACGTGTCGGAGCAGGCAGTCCTCAATGCGAATTACCTCAAGGCAAAACTCGAAGACATACTACCGGTCCCGAACGGCCAACGCTGCATGCACGAGTTCGTTGCCTCTGCAAAACAGGTCAAACAGCAGCGCGGAGTGACTGCGATGGACATCGCCAAACGGCTGCTCGATTACGGGTTCCATGCGCCGACGGTCTACTTCCCTCTCGACGTCCCGGAAGCGATGATGATGGAACCGACAGAGACGGAATCCAAAGAGACGCTGGACGCCTTCGCTGATGCGGTGCGGTCGATTCTCTCGGAAGATCCGGACCTGCTGCACACTGCACCGCACTCAACGTCAGTCAGCCGTCCTGATGAAGTGACAGCCGGCCGTAATCCCTGCCTGTCGTGGATGTCCTGCCCAGCAGGACAATGACGTCAGCGGTCAGGGCCTCGGCTCAGCCGGACGTGAACATGACAGCCAACTTGCGGGTCATCATCGAAGATAAAGCGACCAGCGGCGCCTGGAACATGGCCGTCGATGAGGCCTTACTCGAAACAGCACTGGAGTCGAACGTCCCGACCCTGCGTTGGTATCAGTGGAACGAACCAACACTGTCACTAGGTCATTTTCAGTCGGAGGATGACTCGACGATTGACACCCGCTTCGCGTCCCTGGCGAAGGTGAGACGGCTCTCTGGAGGAGGCGCCATCCTGCACGACCGCGAGTGGACATATTCGATCTCGATCGGCCCTAGTCATCCCCTGGCTGCTCATCCGGGTCGGCTGTATTCGCTTGTGCATGAGACAATCGTTGGCGTCCTGCGAGAATTCCGCGTTCCTGCCCAACTGCGTGGCCAAGCAAACGACGCGCTGGACCATCACTTCCTCTGTTTCAGCCGTGGCGACGCGAACGACGTCGTTGTCGGCCATCACAAGATTCTGGGCAGCGCCCAGCGCCGACGACGCGGTGCAATATTGCAGCACGGTGCGTTGCTGCTTCAAGCGTCAGAATATGCTCCCGAATTCCCCGGCATTCACGAGTTCTGTACGTCGCCATTGGATGAGCGGCGGTTGTTCGACACCGTGACAAGGACGGTCGCTGATGCTGTCGATGCCACGTGGAAATCTGGTACGTTGACAGATGCGGAGCACCAGAGGGCAGAAGTGCTCATGGCTGATGAGTACAGTCAGCTCCACCGGCCCTCGAAAGGTCCCTCATCGACATAGGACAACGGCGATATGGCGAAATCGCATCTCAGAGTGTTTGTTTCTCAGTGGTTTGTCGCATTCCTGCCTGTTGTCTTCGCACTTGCAACTTCGCCCCTCTTGCACGGTGATGAAGCAACCGTTTTGGCACAGTTGCAACGCTCTCGTGATCGATTCGCTGATGCTGACAGTTGGGCCGATCGCCGCGCTGAGTTGCGTGAAGAGTTTCTCAAGGGAGCCGGATTGTGGCCCCTGCCCTTGCGCCCACCTGTCGAGGCCATCGTGCACAGTTGGCGGGAGCATGGTGACTACTCGGTCGAGAATGTGGCGCTGGAGACGTTTCCCGGCTTCTATTGCACGGGGAATCTCTACCGCCCGATCGGCCGCAAGGACCTCAGTCCGGTCATCCTTTGCCCGCACGGCCACTTCCGTCCGCTGGGCCGCTTCCGTGATGATCAGCAGATCCGTTGTGCTCACTTCGCGCGGATGGGAGCAACGGTGTTCTCTTACAGCATGGTCGGCTGGCAGGATTCGCAGCAGACAACCCACGACGATCCACGAGTCCTCGCGCTGCAAACATGGAACAGCCTGCGGGTTGTTGACTACCTCACGAGTCTCGACCGGGTCGATCCCACTCGTGTCGGGATCACCGGAGCCTCGGGCGGCGGAACGCAGACATTCTTTCTTGCACTGATCGACGATCGGGTGAAAGTGTCGGCGCCGCTGGTCATCGTCTATCCCTGGACGGCACCAGAGGGCTGCCTGTGCGAGGGAGGTTTGCCCGTCATGCAGGCTGCAAACACCAATGCCATCGAACTTGCAGCAGCCATCTCACCCCGACCTCAGTTGCTCATCTCTGTCGGGAACGATCCGACCGAGACGTTCCCCCAGACCAGCTTCCCGTTCATCAGGCACATGTATGACCTCTCCGGTGCCGGGGAGAATGTCCGAAACGTGCATCTCGCGGATGAAAAACATGACTTCGGCCCCTCCAAGCGAGAACTCGTATACGAATTCTTCTCGGAGCATCTCCCGCTTCGGCCGAACGAGTTTGTCGCCCCGAATGCTCCGACCGCTCAAACCTTGCTGTCGGAAGACCTCACGAAGATCACGATCGAAACGCCCGAACAAATGGAGGTGTTTAACACTGAGCATCCCCTGCCGGCTCATGCGGTCATGGGAAGTGATGCGGTTGCAGTCTCCTTCGACCGGCATCTCGATGAGTTGCGGGAAGAACCGCGCGAGACGGCAAATACAATTTCGATCAAGGATGCGACTGAGGCTGAGTATGTCCCTCAAACATTAGGGGACGCGGACGAAGCACTGATGTTCACACCGCCCGGTTTCAACAGTGTGGGCGTTGCGAAAGTCGCATCTGCAACCGAACGAGGAACGCTGGACATCGTGGTCATCGACCGCGAGACACAGCGACCCACACCTTGCCGGATCAACGTGGTCGGCCCCGACGGCAACTATTACGAGCCGGATGAGTCGGTCCTGAAGCAGTTCAGCCTCACCGGCATGTGGCCTCAGAGTGGCTGGGGCAACCGGCAGGGCAAGGCACCGGTTCGCTATCTGGGTCATTATTTCTACTCCAATGGTCGTGACCGAGTGAATGTCCCCGCTGGCGTCGTCAGGGTTGAGGTGTGGAAAGGGTTCGAGTACCGACCTGCGACCGTCACCATCAACGTCAGTGCAAACACTGAAATACAGGTCGAAATCACGCTCGACAAGACCGCTTCGATGACCAAGCACGGTTACTGGTCGGGCGATCCACACATTCACATTCAGCGGCGCAGTGAAGCGGACGAGGCACGGATTTTCGATCTGCTCGCCGCTGAGGACACTCACTTCGGCACCGTTCTCGCCTACAACGAGCCGGCCGGTCCCTATGCTGGGTTCATGGATGCGATGGAGTCACCGCAGTTTCGTCAGCTCGGTGTGGCGTCCATCGCTGAGCGTGATGGATACTCCATTCTCTCCGGGCAGGAGTATCGAAGCGGGAATTACGGGCATTTGAACCTGTTCCTCCTCGATGAACTGGTGATGCCGGGCGAATCAATTGATGCCAACAACTGGCCTCCGTTCGGCCATGTCGCTGCAAAAGCGAGGGAGGCCGGCGGAGTCGCATTCTATGCACACGGTGGATATGCCCAGGAAATCTACGCGGATATCGTGCAGGGCAGCATTGATGGTGTCGAGCTTTTGCAGTTTGGGGTTTATCGCGGCATCGGCCTCATTGACTGGTATCACATGCTGAACACCGGTTTTCGGGTGCCTGCGGTCGGGGCATGCGACTATCCGGCCTGTCGAAAGCTCGGAGACTGTCAAACGTATGTCTGGAGCGAGGACAAACCCGATATTGAGGGATGGCTGCGCGGAATGGCCCGTGGCGAGAGCTTCATGACGAGCGGCCCACTGCTGCTGCTGGAGGTTGACGGACATCGGCCGGGGGCAGAGGTTACTCGAACGGGCAACGGGCCGCACACTGTCAGTTCGCGTGTCCGCGTCCGGTCCGAAGTTGCCCCTGTGACGCACGTCCAACTCATCGTCAACGGCCGAGTCGTCCGTGAGATGCACCTTCCTGCGAGTACGGGGCAGGGGAGCTGGATCGAATTGGATCATACGATCGAACTCGAAGAGTCTGCCTGGATCGCAGCCAGAGCCTACTCGCTTTCACCGCATGGGACACCCGATGCCGAGTCTCACACCAACCCAGTCTATGTCACGATCAACGATCGAGCTGCCTACAATCAGCAGTCGCTTGATGTGATGGTGGCTGCGATCGACAAACAGATTGCGATCCACAAAGAACGTGAGTTTCCTGAACGGGCACAGGTCATCGCCTACTTCGAGCACTCGCGAGACATCCTGATGTTGATCCGTCAGGCGGGTGGGGCCTCAGCGACCGGGCATCCCTCGGAGATCGCCCGGACGATGGGGACCATTGATGACCCCGGACGACGCAGCCACACGGACGAAGAGTTACAGGCCTTTCTCAAGCCGCAACCAGCCTTGCCCATCGAAGAGGTCCTCAAGTCGTTCGAGTCTGTTGACGGCTTCGAGATGCAACTCGTCGCTATCGAGCCACTGGTCTACGACCCGATCGCTGGGGCATTTGACGAAGACGGGAACCTCTACGTTTGCGAGATGCGAGATTACCCGTACAAGCCTCAGGCAGGTGATGATCCCATTGGTACGTTGCGACTCCTCAAGGACACAGATGGCGACGGCAATTTCGATGAAAGCCACGTGTTCGCGGATAAGCTCCTCTGGGCGGGCGGAGTGGCCTGCTGGCAGGGAGGTGTCTTCGTCGCTGCCGCACCGGACATCTGGTACTTCAAGGACACCGACGGCGACAACCGCGCGGATATTCGCCGCAAGGTCTACACGGGCTTTGGCACCGGCAACCAACAGGCCATGCTCAACAACCTGACCTGGGGACTTGACCACAAGATCTACGGAGCAACGGCCGGGAACGGAGGCCAGATTCACTATGGAGAGAATCCGCATGGCTTCCCCGAACCGATCGACGTCAGCGGTCGGGACTTTCGCTTTGATCCGGTGTCGGGCGAGTTCGAGACAATTACGGGTACGATCCAGTTCGGCAACACGTTCGATGACTGGGGCAATCGCTTTGTGTGCAGTGAGTCACGACCACTGCTGCATGTTGTGCTGCCACAACAATACCTCGAACGGAACCCTTATCTGCCCGTGCCGAACGCCATCAACAACCTCACGGACGGTCGCCCTGTTCCCATCTTTCGCATTAGTCCGCTTGAACGCTGGCGGATGATCCGGTCGAGCCGCCGTGTCGCAGCCGGAGCACGATCGCCAAATTCCGCGGGGGCCAGCCATCATGTGATCGATGCGGCTGCGGGAGTCACGGTCTATCGGGGAGGAGCCTACCCCCCGGAGTTCAATGGCAACATCTTCATCGGCGGTGCACAGAGCAATCTCATCCACCGCCGGATTCTCACCCCGGACGGTGTCACCTTCAGCTCGGCAAGGGCAGACGAGGGGACCGAGTTTGTCCGGTCGTCGGACAACTGGTTTCGCCCTGTCAACTTCATCAATGCCCCGGATGGCACTCTCTATGTGCTCGACCTCAGCCGCGAGATTCTGGAGTCAATTCACGTGCCAGACGATGTCATGAAGTTCATCGACCTGAAGAGCGGCCGGGCGAATGGACGCGTGTACCGAATGGCCCCACCGGACTTTACCTATCCTGGTCCTCCGGATATCGGCACAGCCACGACTGCGGAACTGGTTCAGGCGCTCACCGATCCGCGCGGATGGTGGCGGATGACGGCCCATCGACTGTTGTACGAACGACAGGACGCCTCAGCCGTTGGTCCGCTCCGAGAGATGCTTACTCATGCATCACCACAGACACGTCTGCATGCCTTGTGGTCGCTGCAGGGTCTGTCCGCTCTCAGTGATGCAGACCTGAAGCTCGTGCTGTCCGACGAACATCCGGGGGTTCGCATCAATGCGATGCAACTGGCAGAGAGTCGGCTCGACGCCAACCGCGATCTGCTGGCTGAAATCATCAAACAGGCGGACGACTACGATGCTCGAGTCCGTATGCAAGCCGCCTTCTCACTCGGCGAGTCCACTGATCCGCAGGCAGCCCAAGCTTTGGCCAGGCTCGCCCGGTCAACACATGACGACGTCTGGCTCCGCACGGCCGTCCTCAGCTCGGCAAGTGAACTCGCTGCAGACATGTTCGTCACCCTGCTCTCTGACCGGGAATACGCTGTCAGTGGTGAAGGGAAAGGTTTTCTCACTCAATTGGCAACCGTCATCGGAGCGCACGCGCAGCCAACCGAGATCAGCCAGGTGTTGGAAGCATTGGAGGTCGGCGATGTCGCTCCTCAGTCCCTGTTGATTGCTCTCGGGTCGGGACTAGAGCGCAGTGGTGAACGACTCACAACGGGAGACATCACATCGCCGCAAGCCGCGTCCTTCCTGCAATCAGTCGTTAACTCGGCCTGTGACACGGCAATCGACCAGACAGCCGAGGAATCGGCGAGACTGCTGGCAATTCAGCTTCTTGGAGTCATCCCGTTCGAGGAGAGTCGCGATCTCCTGAGCCAACTACTCGAGGTATCACAGCCGGAACCGGTCCAACTGGCCAGCGTGCGCTCACTCTCAACATACGCAGAGGCGGACATAGCTTCGATCCTGCTCGATGGGTGGGAGAGTCACACGCCCGCAGTCCGGAAGGAGATGCTGGAGGCCCTGCTCGCTCGGCCGGATCGGACGCGACAGTTCCTGGAAGCGGTCAAACGGGGCCAAGCATCCATCGCTCAGCTCGATCTGACTCAACGTGACCTGCTCATCAAGAGCGAGGATGACGAAGTCCGCAGGCTGGCAGATGAACTGCTGGGTGACACGGTTACCGCTTCACGTGCAGCCGTACTGGCAGAGTATCAGCAAGCATTGGAATTGAGTGCTGACGTCTCGCGGGGCAGCCGCATCTTCCGCGAGCAGTGTTCGATCTGCCATCGGCTCGACAACGTAGGCTACGAACTCGGACCCAACCTCGCTTCAACCGCGAGTCGCGATCCCCAGGCCCTGCTTACGCACATCCTCACACCGAACCAGTATGTTCTGCCGAACTACGAGAGCTACGTCGTCGTCGACACGAACGGGCGAGTCTTCACCGGAATCCTTACATCACAGTCTGCCACAAGCGTGACCCTCAAACGTGAGGAGAACAAGACCGAGACCATCCTCAGGACAAACATCGATGTGCTGAAGGGGACGGGCAAATCGATGATGCCCGAAGGCCTCGAACAAAAGATCGATAAACAGTCGATGGCCGACCTGATCGCCTTCCTGCAGGAATCGCGGGCCTCCGACGCTGAGCCCCCACTCGCGATTGGAACTCTGCCCGGACTGATCGAGCCGGAAGAGGAGAATGACCGTTGATCAAAACGAAAAATCCACTCGAAGCTCCGGTCGCACTGCGAACATGGCTATGAGGCAACGCCGATCGGCAGTTCCAGTTCTTCGAGGTTTTTCTTGATGATCTGTCGCTTGTCTTCTGTCAGACGGTGGAGGGGGTCGGCCATCTGGTCGGTGCAGAGGCCGACGTGAGACATCGCACACTTGACCCCCTTGAGATAGCCGGACGGGGGATCACCGACGCCGTAGAGTTTCTCAGCGATCCGAAGAATGCGGTGTTGCAGGCGGTGCACCTGTCGGACGTCCGCATTGATGGCTGCGTCGTACAGTTCGACGTACAACGACGGAACGAGGTTGGCACCACCGCACACGCCGCCGTTGCCCCCCATGAGCACCGACTCGGCGAGCAACTGCTCCGGCCCCATGAAGACCGGGAAGTCCTCGCGACCGGCGGTCAGCTTGAGGAGGTTGCCGTAGTACATCATGTCCCCGGAGCTGTCCTTAAAGCCGATGATGTTGGGCACATCCATCAACTCACGAGTCGCATCGAGTGAAATGGCGACCTTGCAGTGGCTGGGAATGTTGTACAGCACGACCGGTAGTGGACACTCATCTGCGAACTCGACGAAGTACCGTGTGAGGTCGTCCTGGTGGAAGGGGGTGTAGTAGGGGGGCGCGAGGACGACTGCGTCGACACCATGATCGGCCGAGAACTGTGCCAGTTCCATTGAACGCGTGTAAGACGTGTCGGTGACTCCCACGAGCAGCGGGACCCGGCCAGCCACATGTTTGGCCGATCGCTCGACGACTTCCTGTTGCACTTTGGTCGTCAGGCTCGGAGCCTCTCCCGTCGAGCCAAGCATGAACAGCCCGTGCACCCCGCCTCCGATAATATGGTCGATGACGCGTTCCAAGGCCGCATGATCAAGCTGATCTCGCCCGGCGAGAGGAGTGATCATGGGCGGAATAATTCCCTTCAGGAGGGGGGCGGCGGCGTCTGTCACGTTGTTCCTCAGAGTTGGCTGGTCTGGATTGATCGATGTTTCTGCAAACTTCACTTCTCCATTGGTACGCTGAGAGAGGTCGAAGTTCAAGCGACAGGAGGAGGCGCTGCAGCGATTGTCTCATCCGTGATCCACTGGAGAAATGCCGGATTCCCGGATTTTATCGGCAGTTCGACCACGCAGGGACAGTCATACGAGTGCAAAACCTGCACGCGGTCGATGACCCGGGGGACGAGTTCCTGCCTCGTCTTGAGCAGCAGAATCGCCTCGCCGGTCTGCTCAATAGCGTCCTTCCAGTGGTAGATGGACGTCATCCCGTCCAGCACGTTGGCACAGGCGACGAGACGTTCCTCGACCAGTTCACGCCCGATTGCCACCGCCTCTTCGCGGTTCTCAGCGGTCACGTACAACAGGGAGTGCTGGGGGATCGATTCCATCCCGCAACTCTATCACAAGTCCCCTCTTTCCTTCAGGGTGAGCGACCAATTTTGTGTGAGAGCGAAGAATCCGGTTGATGGATTGAACATTCGCTTACTTGGCATTCCCTCTCCCTGCTTCTCTGCGATTCACTTGAGAAGCTGTCCCTCTCCCTCCGGGCGGGAGAGGAGGATGATGTCAGGCGAACAGTTCGGTGACCACTTCGCCTCCGTCGACGACCTTCATGGGTCGACCGAGCGGACTGATGTGCTCGTGGCGCGGGTTGACGTCGAGTGCGTGGCATAGCGAACACAAAAGGTCGGGCACGGAAACCGGCCGATCCTGGATTGCGGTGCCATCGTCGGTCGTCGAGCCGATCACCTGTCCTCCTTTGATGCCTCCGCCGGCAAGTGCCAGGTTGAAGGCTCGGGGATAATGATTTCGCCCACCGCGGGCCGTGATCTGCGGGGTACGACCGAACTCACCCATCCAGACCACAACTGTCGAATCGAGCAGCCCTCGTTGCTTGAGATCGGTCATGAGTGTGGCGTAGGCCGGGTCGACTTCAGCAGTCAACTCGCCCAGTCGTTCATAGAGGTCAGTGTGAGTATCCCAGCCCTGCTTACGGACTTCGACGAACGAGACGCCCGTTTCGACCAGGCGTCTCGCGAGCAGGCATCCGCGTCCAAACTCCGTGTCGCCATAAGCTGCTTTGAGATCATCGGGTTCCTCAGAAATATCAAACGCTTTGGTCTGCTCGCTGAGCACGAGGTCCGTGGTCTTTTCGTAGAGTTCTCTTTGACTCTCGACGATGCTGCGACCTCCCCGAACTGCGAACTGATCTTCGAGTCGGTTGAACAGTTTGAGCCTTCGCTGGACACGGGCATCAGCCACGGGGGACGAGACATTGCGGGGCATCTCACCCGGGTCCTGAACGACGAACGGTTCGTATTGAACGCCGAGGAAACCGGCACCCTCGGTGTTTCCAACCGACACGATTGCGGGCAGGTCGAGATCTTCAGAGCCAATCTGCTCTGCGACTGAAGCAGCAAAGCTCGGGTGCTTGACACTCCCCGAGGGGGTATAACCGGTGTGGATCTGATACGTCGCCCGTTGGTGGTTCCCTTCCTTGTTCGTCATCGAGCGGATGAGGGCGATGTCATCCATCACCTGAGCTGTCTTCTCCCACCCATTAGCAATGCGGATACCCGGGACGGACGTTTCGATGGCTTCGACCTGTCCGCCGTTCTCATGATCCGGCTTGGGGTCGAAGGTCTCGAACTGACTTGGTCCTCCTGCCATCCACAGCAGAATCATCGACCGTCCCTGCTTCCGCAGTTCGGCTGCCTGCAGGCTCAGCAGATCACGGAATGAGAGTGTCCCAGCCGCGAGTGCCCCTGCAGAGACCGCATGCAGGAAACTCCTGCGGCTGAACCCGTGACGAGAAACGCCGACCTGTTCGTGACGTGTGAGATGCATGAGTCGATCCTGAATTTGATAAGGGCGTGTGAGTCAGGCTGAGTTTTCTGTTTTCAGTGTCATGTCAGCAAACCGAGGTGTTGATCCCAGTTACTTTGAACTGAAAACTGATCATTGAGTACGGATCACTCAGCGCTTGGTCAGGAATTCGCTGGAGTTCAGCAGCGACCACAGAATGTCTTCGAAGGCTTCGCCGCGTTCGCCGACGTCTGCGATGTGTTCGTGACAGATCTCTCGTTCGGTATCGGTAGGCTCGCGGGTGAGGACACGGATGTAGACCGCACTCAGCGCTCGGTCGTCATTGTCGGTGAGGCTGAGTAACCGCGTGAGCACCCCCCGCCCTTCCGCCTGAATGGCGTTGTTGGTCACAGGCGAATTCATCATGAAGAGTGCCTGAGGAATGCTGCCGACGAGATCCACTTGAGGAGTCGATGGGTCATAGTTAAACAGCTGGGAGAAGGCAGCCTGACGAGCATCTTTGCCGTCGAGTCCCGGAACCGGCAGGCCCTTTCCTTTCTTCTTCGCTTTGAGTCGAGCAGCCTCCCGCCTCGGTCCGTCCGCGTTGCCTCCCAGAACTTGAACAACCGCGTTGAAGATCTGGTCGCCACGCAGTCGAGTTGGAGACATGGATGCAAACGCAGGCAACGCCTCGCTGTCACTTTCCTGAACGGAACGCTGATAGGCCTGTGTGTTGGCGATCGTCCGGAACAGCCATTTGACGTCATAGTCATTGGCAACGAAACCCGCAGCGAGCGTGTCGAGCACTTCGGGAAGTTGTGCCTGTCGCTCCGGTCCCATGTCGTCAATCGGCATGTAGAACCCCTCACCCAGCATCTCCGACCAGATGCGATTCACGAATGCGCGAGCAAACCACGGATTGTCTGGAGACGTCATCGCGGCCGCCAGCGATGTACGTCGGTCGAGATCCTTGGTGCCGTAGGGAACAGATGCATCGTCAACGAAAAACACAGGGACCGTCTTCGTTCCCGGTTCCGAGGGGTTGTCGAGGTCAGGCATGAAATACTCGGTATCTCCGCGCCCCTTGGCCTGAGGCGGTTTCGGGAGATCCTTCACCTCTTCACGCGACACCGCTCCATCACCATTCTTATCAGCAATCTCGATCAGACGTTCGAAACGCTTGCCGAACTGCTTGTTTCGCTTGGCTTCCTCAGCCGTCAGATTTCCATCGCGATCGCGATCGAGGAATTTGAACAGCCGATCGGGATCGAACTGCCGTTTTCCACCACGGTCGTTATCAGCCGATTCAATGATGAAGGTGCGTTTCTCACCGCTTTGATCGCGACGAACACGAATCCGTGGGAAGAACGCTGCCAGTTCGTGAAAGTCTTCACGTTTCCATTGGTCATAGGGGTGATTGTGGCAGTTGGCACACTGAATCTGGATGCCGAGAAAGATGCGAGACGTCTCTCCCGCCAATTCGGCCGGGTCGCCATTGTGAGCAAACAGAAAGCCAGTGCTTCCCACTTCCTGTGTATCTCCCGTCGCTGTCAAAAGGTCGGTCGTGATCTCATCCCAGGGGCGATTCTCATTCAGCTGGTCAGTCATCCAGTCCTGGAAAACCCCCTGAGAACGTCGCGACTTCGCCTCGGTGGCACGAGAGTAAATGACCTCCCTCCAGTAGCTGCCCCAGGTTTTTGCGTAGTCCTTGGTGTCAAGCAGTCTGTCGATGACCTCCGCTCGCTTCTTCTCGTCTGTTGAACTGCGAAATTCGGCCAATTCCTGAGGCGAAGGAATGCGACCGGCCAGATCGAGGCAGACTCGCCTCAGAAAATCTTCGTCACGTGCGATTTCAGTCGGCGTCACTCCCTGATCGCTGAAAGAAGCATCCAGCAACTGGTCTACCTGGGCGGCGACCGCGACCGCATCTGATGAAGCAATCTCGGGGAGACCTTCGTCCGGTTGCCCGGCCTTGAGCGTGGCAAAATGTGCCAGAAGCACGACCAAACCTGCGAGAGTTGTCGTTTTTATCTCAGACATCGACATGCCTTGGGAATCAGGAGAACAAATTGCTGTCACTTAACACCTTCCGTTTGAAACCCCGGAGCGAACACGAAGGTTTCGGTGAATTTTCGTGAATTCAGCCAAGAAGGGGAATCCCGGATTGAAACAAGGGCATCTTCAGATTTCACACCCTTCTGCGGTTTGCACGGATCGCACGCATTTGAGAGACTTCACCAAATGAGATTTCAACGTCGATTTGCCCCTCACGACCCGGAGCACGGATTTCATGGCGACTGCACAATCCTCCGCCACTAATGGCAAGTATCAGGTCATCGGGACGCGTCCCATTCGACACGATGGAGCAGACAAGGTCACTGGCCGGGCTTTGTATGGAGCCGATGTGAATCTGTCTGGCCTGCTCCGAGCTTACATGTTGCGTAGCCCGCATGCTCATGCCCGGATTAAATCGATCGACACCACCGCTGCTGAGGCATACCCCGGGGTACATGCGGTCGTCACTAACGCCGACCTGCCGCCGGCTCATGACCGGATCGCTGAGTTGGGGGAGGGAGCCGTCAACATGGCTCACCTCAGTTGCAATGTCCTCGCAGGGCCGAAGGTGCTCTACAAAGGGCATGCTGTCGCAGCCGTTGCGGCTGACAACATTCACATCGCCCAGGAGGCCGCCAAGCTCATCAAGGTGGAATACGAGCCACTGCCGCCCGTACTCGATGTCCGCAAGGCGATGGAGGATGACGCTCCGGTCCTCAACGACGATGTTTACACTGAGGAATTCGGTGAGCGAATTAGCAAGAAGCCGAGCAATGTGGCCAAGCGACTGTTCTTCGAACAGGGGGATCCAGACAAAGCGTTTGCTGAAGCTGATGTCGTGGTCGAGCGGGAGTTTCACACGGCGACCGTGCATCAGGGGTACATCGAGCCACACACGGCGACAGCCGTCGCACACGGCGACGGCAAGCTGACCATCTACACGAGCACTCAAGGCTCTTTCACCGTCAGGCAGCAGGTTGCTGAGTTACTCGAAATCCCGATGACCAACATCAAGGTTGTGCCAATGGAGATCGGCGGCGGATTCGGTGGCAAGATCTCCGTCTACCTTCAACCTGTCGCAGCCCTGCTGGCGATCAAGACCGGACATCCGGTGAAACTCACGATGGACCGGGCCGATGTGCTTGAGGCCACCGGACCGACGCCCGGCACCTACATGCGAGTGAAACTGGGTGCGGACAAGAACGGCAAGCTCATCGCGGGCGACGCCCATCTCGCCTACGAGGCGGGGGCTTATCCTGGATCACCCGTTGGTCCCGGCTGTCTGTGCGTCTTCTCGTGCTACGACATCCCGAATGCACGCGTGGAGGGGTATGACGTCTGCGTCAACAAACCCCGTACGAACGCATACCGTGCTCCGGGGTCCACGCAAGCCGCGTTCGCTGTCGAAACGGTCCTGGAGGAACTCTGCGAAAAGCTCGGTAAATGCTCGACCGAATTCCGCTTGGAGAACGCTGCCAAGGAAGGGACACGACGCGTTGATGGTGTCGTATACCCCGTGATCGGCATGACCGAAACGGTCGAAGCCATCAAGAATTCCGAGCATTACAAGTCCGACATCAACACTGCCCCTTCGTACGGGCTGCACGGTTCCTCAAACGGCGAAAAATTCCCACGAGGTCGTGGCATCGCCAGCGGCTTCTGGTTCAATGCAGGTCTCAAGTCGTCAGCTACCGTTACTGTCAACGGCGACGGCAAAGTCTCGCTGATCGAAGGTTCGACTGACATCGGCGGGTCGCGTGCCTCGCTTGCCATGCAACTGGCGGAAACGCTGGGCATCAAAGCGGAAGACGTCAATCCCCGCGTGGTGGACACGGACAGCGTCGGTTACACCGACGTTACGGGAGGCAGCCGTGTCACACTGGCGACCGGCATGGCGGTCCATCAGGCGGGCCTTAAGGTCCTCGCCCAGATGTGTGATCGTGCTGCCCGCATCTGGGAATGCGATCGTAACGAGGTCAAGTACGAAGACGGTGCCGTCCACGGACCGGGCAAGAAGTCGATGACTTTCGCGGAATTGGCCGAGCAGCTCATCAAAACGGGCGACCCGATCACCGCTTCTGCCGCCGTCACCGCTCCAACATCGAGCAACGCTTTCGGCACTCATTGCGTCGATGTCGAGGTCGATCCAGACACCGGCAAGGTGACCATCCTTCGGTACACGGTCGCACAGGATGCAGGGACCGCCATTCACCCGGCGTATGTCGAAGGCCAGATGCAGGGCGGAGCCGTCCAGGGGATTGGCTGGGCCCTGAACGAAGAGTACGTCTACGGAGAAGACGGCGTCATGCAAAACGCCGGCTTCCTCGACTACCGGATGCCGACGTCATTCGACCTGCCTATGATCGAGACAATCATCGTCGAGGTCCCCAACCCCGATCACCCCTACGGAGTCCGCGGCGTCGGCGAAGTCCCCATTTGCCCACCACCGGCCGCGATCAACGCTGCCATCCACAACGCAATCGGCATCCGCATGTATGAACTGCCCATGTCACCCCCGAAGGTGTTAGCACAGGTGCTGAATAGCCAACCCTGAGTTGGCATAACACCAACAACGATTCATTGGATCTCACGAGAAGTGATCAGCAGGATTACCTGACGACAAAGAGCAATCGTGCACTTCAGGCTCGATGATCTTGTATCACGCAATTAGGGTTCGTCGTCGACTGCACATTCGTGCACGAGCAGCGATGATTGATTGTTGAGTCGCCATGCCATGGTTTCAGTTGCGAACCTTGAACGAATGGCCTCGAGTCCAATGATTCTTCTGGATGAGTATCGAGCGACGTTGGTCAAGAAATGAATTCTCAAGCAATAAAGAGCTGACCCGATACTCACGAACCATAGCTGTACGATCAGAGATCATGTCATCGCCCGTGTCATGGAATAGACTGCTGTCATTCCGAAACACTGCAAGGCTTCGTGATGAGTGCAACAGACACAGGCATCCATTGCCGTGAGTCTACGCAATTCGGTCCGTCAGTATTGCTCCTTCAAAGGCACTGAGGATCTGACAATTGGTCATGAAACATGCCATTTTTACGGAAACCTGAAGGGGTCCTGAGATTCGCACTTCTCGCCAGCCTTCCGTTCCCTGGTCAACGGCACACTCATTGCATCTTACGTGCACTCGTTAAATCTCCACCAGAGATTGACTCCCGTTTCCCTGTGCGGCTCGATGTGGAACGATGATTTGTTACTCGGAGAAACCGAAATGAGACCAGTCGTTCGTACGTTCGTCTTCTCGCTGACTGTGGTGGCGTGCCTGGTATTTGAGAGTCAAACCTCTGAAGCAGGACTGTTCAAGAAACTGTTTGGCTGCAAAAAGGCCGAGAGTTGTGAACCGGTCTGTTGTGAAGCTGAGCCCGTCTGTTGCGAGGCGGAACCTGTGTGCTGCGAAGCTGAGCCAGTCTGCTGTGAGACGCCGGCTGAAGTTCCGTGTTGCGAACCGGCTCCCGAGTCAGCACCTTGTTGTGAACCGGCACCGGAACCCTGTTGTTCAACAATTCTACCAGCACCCGTTCTGGCCCCTGGTGAGAAATTGGTTTGGATGTCGCCTGTCACCACCAGTCGCGTCATTTCATCAGACCAACCGACTGATGTGCCAGCTGTTGCGCTCTCGAAGCGTCTCAACAGCGCCTATTAATACAACCGAAACCTCACTGGCGTTCCATGCCGAGACCCAGATTGCGAAATTGAGTTCGCTTTCTGGGTTCCTCCTTTTTTTGGAGGAATCGAACTTCGCCCGGACGGTCTGGCCATCACCGCAAAGTTATGAAACACGGGTGAACTGACGGTTGCGAATACGCGGAGCGATGTGTTCACCGTTGATCAGATCGGGATGCTTGTCGCGGCCAAGTTCTGCTGAGGAGGGACCCACCCACTGAGAAGTGCGTCCTTCGATTGTAATCTGACCGTTGCCGGGGTCGAACGTCAATGTGCTGAAGAGGGCCTCACGATACGGGCAGATGGAAGCCAGGCGAGGATGGGCCGCATGTACTTCCGGAGGATAGATCTCATGCGCGTAGTCACGTCCCACGACGACATAGGAGGCCGAATTGTGATGCAGGTAGTTGATCCCGCCGATTCGCGTCACATAGTCGATATGTGAATGCCCATTGATCGCAAGCACGATGCGATCAGCAGCAGTGCTCAGGATCTGTTGAACCTCAGCAGCATTATCAATCGCCCATGGTCCGGCCAGCGGCTGATGACTGAGAATGATCATCGGGCCTTTGTGGCTATCGAGTTCTCCCTGAAGCCATTCGAGTTGTTCGGGCCCGACGTGCGAGGGATACCCCCCCGCATGATTGGGAGGGCGATCGTTCCCGTCGAGAATGATCACCCGCAGACCTGCGATCTCGTGAGCATCATACGATCGCTTGATCCCCCAGCTCTCCAATAGCTGTGCCGGCGAATATCCCTCATCGGTGTCATGGTTTCCCACAACATGCAGCGCACGAGAATGGGCCGCGTTGAACGTGTCGATGAGCTTTTGGTTGCTTTTTGACGGGACCGCAAAGTCCCCCAGTTGAACGATCACATCCGGTTGAGCGTCACGCATCGCCTCGAGAAACGATTCCAGACGCATCGGACCATCGTGCATCACGTCTTGGTGCAAATCTGCGATCAACCCCAGACGCACCGGTCGAGACATTTGAGGGAACGCGGCGCGAGACCACTGCGGAATCACAAACGTTGTCGTAGCGGCAGATGCGGCTTGCAGAAAGTGACGACGTGAGATGCGCTGCATTGGTGACTGATCAGACATGTCATGACTCGAGTAGCCTTGTCAACGGCGATCCACTCTGAACGAGTGAAGTCATCTCCTAATCGCTTCCCAATGTTACGTCTCTCCCAAGGGGACTCCAAGGCTGTCACATTTAGTCCCGACGATCGACCGTTCTCAGCAAGGTCACGATTCTCTCTGTGAGCTGAATTCCGAAATCATGGACAACTGAAAATTCCTGTTGATATTGGAGTTTCCTGACGACTGGAGCGGGCAGTTGGAATGACTGCGATGATTCTACGGCTTTTTGCGACCATGACAGATCTCCCGATGAAATCGGCGCCGGCTGTATTTGTGAACGTTGATGCAAGTTGACTTGATTGGTGTGCGACCTAGCTTTTCGAGGCGGAAACTTCGCACATTCATTCTGTAGATCGACACCATGTCTGATGTTGTTGAAATTGACGTTCATGCGCCGTTGCTGGCTGCCCTGGAGGAACGAGTTCGTGCTCTGGAAGAGGTGGGAAAGAGTGCGCCCAACCCGGACTCCATGAATCTGTTGGTATTCAGCGGGGACCGCGATCGCCTTATGGCATCGTTTGTTCTGGCGACGGGAGCCGCTGCCTGTGGACAAGACGTTTCCATGTTCTTCACGTTCTGGGCCACCCCAACTCTTCGCAAGCAGGGGAAATCAATCGGCCGGAAGTCGCTCGTCGAGAGAGCATTCGGCTGGATGCTTCCCAAAGGAGTCAACCAGAGCAAACTCTCTCAGATGGACTTCTGTGGCATTGGTCGGGCGATGATGCAGCGTGAGATGCGTCAGAAAAACATTGCAGACCTTGACCAACTCATCTCAATAGCATCTGACCTCGGGGTCAAAATTCGTGTCTGCGACATGTCCATGAATCTCATGGGGATTCATCCTGATGAACTCATCGACTATCCGGGCCTGGAGTTCTGCGGCGCCGCTCAGTTTGCAGCATCGTGTAGCGATGCCAACACAACGTTATTCATCTGACGGTTTTTCCTCCTCGACCAGCAACAACAATGAGTCAACGTGATCGATCTGCATCGACGACAGATGATTCCCGTGAAGGGAATCCGTCCGTCACTCAGGGTGCACACATAGCAGGCCGGCCTTCGACCTTTGATCGAGTCAATGAACAGCTCAAAGCACTCGATCATCTGATTGGTTTTGAGCTGGGAGATGCTCGCACAGTGGCGTCACGTCTCGTCACCACCTTAGAGGACCTCTCCCAGGCGATTGACGAGGCGGAAGCGATTCATCAGGACGCGATCAATCATGCTGATGCGCTCTCTCAGGCACAGGCCGATGCACTCGTGCGTTCAGCGGAAATCATCGAGGAACTGGAGCAGACAAAGACACAATTGACGGAAGCCCGCCTGATTGCAGAACGACATCGTGAGGAACGTGTCAATCTTCTCAGCCGTGTCTTCGAGAACGCCCGCGAAGGGGTCGTGATCCTTGATGCTGAAGGATTGATCCAAGAGGTCAATCCCGTTTTCTTGAGAGTCGCCCAGACTGACGAAGCAAATCTGATTGGACTTCCATTACATCGCACGTTGGGATGGACATTTCCTGATTATGACAAGGTTTTAAGGTCGGTCATGTCGGGTCAGGCTTGGACAGGGCGCGCCATTGTGCCGAGGAACGAAGATGACCGTTCATATCTCATCTCATTCAGCCCGGTCCAAGGCAAGGGAGAGCTTTCCAATGTGATCGTTCTGTTCTCGGACGTGACCGATATTGACAGAACCCAACAATGTTTGAAACGGCAGGCACTTCACGATCAACTGACCGGCCTACCCAATCGGAGATACTTCCGGGAACGCATTGAGGATCTGATCCAGGAAAGCTCTCGTATCCGCTCGGCTTTTGCAGTCTGCTTTGTGGACTTGGACGACTTCAAGCATGTTAATGATTCCCACGGTCACCTCGCGGGGGATCAACTTCTGGTCGAGGTTTCCCGTCGAATCCGAAAGCACTCCGGCCCTGATGCCTTTGTGGCACGCTTCGGAGGAGATGAATTTGCCATTCTGATTCCCAGAACAGATACCGATCTCACCAAGACGGCGACCATCACCGACCAGGTCCTCCGGTCTCTCCGGGAGCCCGTCGATGTTTGGGGAACGGATCTCCGGGTCAGTGCGAGTCTCGGTGTCACGGAATACCCGACACAGTGCAACAACGTTGACGAACTGCTGCAGTACGCGGATGTAGCCATGTACTCAGCGAAGAAAGCCGGTCGCAACCAGATTCGAGCCTTCGCATCAGAGATGTGGGAAGCGATAGAACAGAGACATCGCATCCAGCGAGAGTTACATCGTGCCCTTCAAGAAGACGAGATCTCGGTAGTTTATCAGCCCCAGATTGACTTGAAATCCGGAAGATGTATCGGGTGCGAAGCATTGGCTCGCTGGCGCACTCCCGATGGACAACAGATCTCGCCGGCTGAATTTGTGCCGGTTGCGGAACAAACCGGTCTGGTTGCCCCCCTCGGAGAAGCCGTCCTTAGAATGGTGTGTCTTCAACTTGCAGAGTGGGAAAGGATCGGCTGCCGTCCGGACCGAGTTGCTGTCAATCTCTCGCCACGACAACTCTATGAACGATCTTTCATTGTGGAAGTCCTGGAGATCCTTGAGAGTTCCGGGGCACAGTCAGATTGGTTGACACTGGAAATCACCGAGAATGCGGTGATGGAGGATATCCCGCACGCGATGCGGATTATGGATGAGCTCTCAGAGGTCGGATTCCACATTGCGTTGGATGATTTTGGTACTGGGTATTCGTCACTCAGTTATCTCAAACAGTTCAACGTTCATTCACTGAAGATTGACCGGTCATTCATCATGGACCTGCCCGGTGATGAACGCGCCCGATCGATCGTGGAGTCTGTGATCCACCTGGGCCAAGGGCGTGATCTGACCGTCGTCGCGGAAGGGATCGAAACGCAAACACAATATCGCGTCTTGAGAGATATGGGATGTGATATGGGTCAGGGGTACCACATTGCCCGCCCCCTTCAGCCAATGGACTTCGAGTCTTACTTTGAACCTCAAAAGCTGCTTTGCCGCTGATGTCCCACAGGCACTGTGTCCTAGCGGAGTTCGGGCTTCGATTCACTGACGCTGGAGCAAGTTCGTCACTGGGAACCCCGCACGACTCGGTGTCCCGTAGAAAACGATGTCAGCTACATTGTCAGGCACACACCCTGACCGGCCAGTTCGAGAACAGTAGCGAATCCACAGATCTCGGTGCCGTCCAGCATTTTCACAGACGGCGCAACTTCATGACTTCCGCTGCTGCACGTGCGATGGCAGACACTGCACAACAGCAGCCGCCCCCCCGCGAGTCGGAACTCTTGGATCAAATCATCTAGCGGCGGAAACCCCTGAACGCTGATCCCCCGGGCACTCCCCTCAAAACCCCACACAGCTCCATCGCCGGTCAGAAAGATCGATGCCGGTTGCCCCATGGCGGCAGCTGACAAAGCTGCCGAAAAAGCGAGCGTGGCCATCTTTCCATTGTCTGACTTCCCGACCGTGAGGATGACGGTCAAGGTTTTTTCTTCACTCATGGCTGGTCGCTTCTGTTAAGTGTCATCGCCGAAAGACGTGCGAGAAAAGATGGGGCATCTATTTGATTCGCACACAAGCAACTTGGATCTCGCCTTGGTCGAATGATTCCAGGCTGTGTCCCGTCTTGCGTGCCCACGCTTCGACATCCAGCTTGAAAGCAAGATCTGTTGCAGTGACTTCCAGCAAGTCCCCCGATTTCATATCGCGAGCAGCTTTGCTCATCTCGACAATCGGCATCGGGCAGTTCATCCCGCTGCAATCAAGCTTTCGTGTCTCCATGACGTGCTTCTCCCTGATTGTCCATTGAAAACCGATTTGAGTTCGAACTGGATTCTCTTCAATCACAAGGAAACTGATTGTTGAGAACTTGAGATGTCCGAACCACGAGTGATCAAGTGGGAAGGATAATGATTTCCGAAGTAGCGTGCACGTGAGCGATGAAGCAATTTGCCTCTGGAGACATCCCGGGACGGTTGGTTTTCTGATGTCCAGAACAGTTGGCTGAATCACTGATAGCCTGATGTCAGATGGATGACTTCTCTGGATGTCCTGCATGCTGGTCTGGACTTTTTTAAGAGATGATTGAAAGATGGACTCAATCTATCAAGTTCATGCACCTGCCGACGAACATCAATCAGTGCATCAGCTCTGGGGGTAATACTGTTTTCTAGTCAGTGAGGGAGTCATCGAGTATGAACACCGAAACGCAGCAATCAGAAGGCCTGTTGACATCATCTGTCGAGCGATTGCGTCATGAACTGGACCGCTGGCTGGACGTCGCATGGTCGCAAGGGGAACGTGCCATCGATCAACTCGGCATGCGGGGGGCCGAGCGAGACTGGTGCCCACCGATCGATGTTGTCGAGACGGGTGATGCGGTTCACGTCGAGGTGGAACTTCCGGGCATCGATCCCGAGTCGGTCGAGGTCACACTCGCGGGCAATATGCTGACCGTCACGGCTCCGATTCGCTCTGTGGATCAGCAAGGGCAAGTGCGACGACGAGAAAGACCTCGCGGTCGTTTCAAGCGATCGATTCCATTACCAGCGTCTGTTAATCCGGATGAAGTGACCGCCGAGACTCGGCATGGCTTGCTGACGATCACGGTCGCTAAGGTCGAGAAAGAGAAAGTGCGACACGTCGTTGTGAAGGGCAGTGCATCGGAACCCGCCTCTGAGCCACAACTCTCAACACCCGTGTAAATAGAACCTGTGTGACTGGGATCAGGCAGCGCGTCGATGACCGTCGGTGTCCTGGTCCTGCACTGGAGAGACGACTTCCTGAAGCTCGATGATGCGTGCTGTGACCTTGGAGAGCCAATCATCCCAGCATCTGCCGAGATACGCCCCGACAACCAGTGACGAACCAAACGCAACCAGACCATAGGCCCGCAGATAGCCTGCCAGCAAGTTGATCGCTTGGGGGAACAGATCGGACAAGGTTGCGGTTCCTTGTGTTGCCAAGATCTCCAGTGGCTCCACGGCTCCCGGATGACCCAACCAGCGGCCGATCCAGGCTCCCATGACGATGGCTCCTGCCATTGGAATGGGACCCGTCGCCTGCCACCACTCGCGACGCCAGCCGAACACCAGCAGCCCGACCGAAAGGGTGAGCGGTGCTGTCATACCGATGAGTTCTCCATATCCGGAGGTTACAACCGACTCGTAGAACGACCTCCAAATGGCTTCCAAAGTCGCCGGAATGCCTGCCAGACAACAGGACAGCACGAACGAGCCGGCAAGCTTGAGCCAAGCGGAGCCATCCAGTTCAAAGGCCCAGTGCCAAAGCCGTTGGAGCAGGGACCGTCTGCTTGAATCCTGTGTGACTGGCATGTCCACTATTCCGGTCGTGCTTCGCTGGAGAGTCAAGAATTGTGATGGCGATTACCTGATCGAGCCAATTGGGTCAACATCGAATTGACAGGAACGGCTCATCATCCATCCGACAATATTCGTGAATTCAAAACCTGGCTATCCGGTCGAATCGACAGCGACTAAAATCCATGGAAGGCCCGGTGCCGCTTTGATGGGCTTTGTGACGGCACATCGGTTGATGGCAAGTGACAAACTGCGACGGCAGATCGTGTTTGAGTCTGCCCGTCTGATGTACTCCCGGCAGGAGTCTGAGTATTATCGCGCCAAGATGAAGGCGGCCCGCAAGCTGTGTCGCGGGTGGGTCAAGCCGAGTGATCTGCCGTCGAACGCGGAGATCCGACAGGAGATACAACGACTCGCCTGTATGCATGAGGGCGACTCGCGTCGTGCGCACCTGCTGGAGATGAGACTCGACGCTCTTCACCTGATGCGGCTGCTCGATCGCTTCAAACCCTATCTCATCGGCAGCACGCTCACCGGTCACGTCAGACAGGGGAGCGACATCGACGTGCATGTTTTCACTTCCAGTGTCGAAGCCGTGGTCATGACGCTCCAGGACGAAGGCTACGACTGCGAGGTCGAACGCAAGCGGGTCCGCAAACACGGGGAGGAACGAGTCTTCACCCACATTCATATCCGGGATCGGTTTCCCATCGAGATTACGTGCTATGCAGCTGATCTGGTGAACTACCGGTTCAAAAGTTCGATCACCGGGAAGGACATCGAACGGGCATCGATCGGCGAACTCGAGCAGTGCATCGCGGAGGAGCATCCCGATGTTGAGTTGGACGAAGCACTCGCCCGTTCGATGGATGTGGTCGATCGCTTTCAGGTGTATCGATCACTCCTGTTGCCGCTTGCCGAGGTCGAGCAGTCTCGCAAGTATCATCCGGAGGGGGATGCCCTCTATCACAGCCTGCAGGTGTTTGAGCTGGCACGAGACGCGCAGCCGTACGATGAGGAGTTCCTGCTGGCGGCGTTGTTGCACGATGTCGGGAAGGCCATCGATCCCGAGGACCAGGTTGAGGCCGGTCTGCAAGCACTGGATGGGTACATCACGGAGCGTACCGCATGGCTGATCACCCACCATATGGAAGCTCATCGCATTTATGACGGGACCATTGGTTACCGCGCCCGAAAGCGACTTGCTGAGTCGGAAGACTATCCAGATCTGTTGCTCTTGGGCGAGTGCGACCGCGAAGGGCGCCTGGCCGGCATGGTCGTCCCGGATCTGGATGACGTGCTGGAGGACATTCGTGAAGTCTCACGATTATGCGGCTGAGTGCTCCCGGAATTTAGACCGGAACACTGCCACGGCGGATTCGGGACAGTTCATCGAACATCCCTTCCAGGCAGAGCGGAAGCGGCATCGACTGCTGAAGGTGGATTTCAGCATCGAAGCATCGCTCCATCTGAGCTGCGAGGCTGTCCAGCTGCTCAGCATTGGCTAACGGATCGTTGGCGTCAGTGATTGGAATCTCTCGCAACTGTCCCCGGAAGAACTCCACGCAGAACCGGACGATCCAGCCGGCGTGTCGACGTTGCGTTACCGGGTCACCACCTAACTCTTCCAGCGTTGCCAGCACCTGAGCCGTTGTTTCAAACGGATCGAGTTCCGCGCCGCTGAGGGACGCGAAGAGCCGCTCACGCAGAGATCGCAACTCCGGCTGGAGTAGTTGCTGAGCCGTCACCAGACTCCCTTCTGCCAGCAGCGTGACCTGCCAGGCTTCCTCGGGGTCAGAGGTGATGCCCTGAGAAACAAGCAGAGAACACAGGTCATCGTCCGGAAGTGGGGCAAAGCTCACCGGTTGACATCGTGAGCGAATGGTGGGCAAGATCGCGTCGGTCGACGGCGTGAGCAGGATCAGGATCGAACCGGGAGGTGGTTCCTCCAGAGTCTTCAGGAGTGCATTGGCACTGGCCGCATTCATCGACTGAGCATCATCGATGATCGCAACCCTACGGTCAGCCGACATCGGACGCATGGCCAACTCGTGACAGAGTCCCTCACGGCCACGACGTTCAGCAGCCCCCACGATCAATTCGATGGGCAACTCTCGCTTGCCTTCCGGTCGTGCCACAGTGAGTAGATCGGGATGAGTGCCCGCCTTGATCTGCACGCACGCATGGCATACACCGCAGGCATCCAACTCGGTATCAGAGGTACGTTCACAGAACAGGCACTGCACCAGCTTGAGCGCGAACGTCCGTTTGCCGATGCCTTTAGGGCCGATGAACAGATACGCATGAGACGAGCGCCCGCGGCGGAACGCCTGTCGAAACTGCTCCAGCGTCCGCTGATGTCCCCGCAGGTCTTCCCACACGTCACGTCTCCTCATGCGCAACCGTTTGTCTTGATCCAGCAGGTTTGGTGATACCCGACCCCCGACATCATGTAAAGGAGAGGGAGTAAACGGCTCACTGCAAACGGTGTGTTCAATCTGGGCATTTCTCAATATGGGAGGGGAGCCGCAACTGTGGACGCCGCTGCAACTGCCCTCGCGGCTCCGCAGGAGCGTCGCCCTCCCGACCTTGTTCCAACTTGATATGAACGTTGGCCCCAGGCAACGGCTGGATGTACTTCTGTGAACGTGACTAAAATCGATCTGGTGTTTTTCAAATCGACGTGAAGATCGGTCCGTTCGTGAAAGGTCAATCGTGGAAGCCGAATATGTCTGTCAGAGCTGTGGGGAAGTGATCGTGATTCCGGTAGATACGTCGGTCGGAAGTGAGCAGGAGTATGTCGAGGATTGCCCTGTCTGCTGTCACCCGAATGTGATCACGGTGAACATCGAATCAGACGGATACATGAGCGTGCGAAGTGAGTTGGAATCCTGAAACATCGGGTTATGATCGGGTCAAAGTCGCCTGCTTCACCGTTGTGCGGGCGTTTCTCCTCAATCCGTATGAGCGAATTCAGACTGGCGTTAGACAGTGAACCGCATCTTTTCGACGTTGGCCATCATCAGCAATCTGGGGCTTGGAGTGACGTTTATCCTGGGATGGACCGTCATCAGCCCGGATGTGGAGGGGGCAACGGGCTTGCCCTTAACCGTCCATTTTCTCACCGCGCTGGCCGCCCTCACGTTGACGTTGCTTGTCCATGCAATCGTGCTCACGTACTTCATGGGAACAGGTCGCTGGATTGAGGAGACCTCACAGGCGTATCAACTGGGGATCGACTCACGGGAAGAGAACATCCGCCTCAAGTACCGGACCCTTCCCGGCATGGTCGCCTGCATCACGCTGCTCATCGTGACAGGGGGATTTGGGGCCGCCTCCGATCCGGGTGCGGGACTGAACATGCCTTCTGCTAAGACGATTCACATGCTGCTCGCCTGTGCATCCCTGCTCGTCAACGCCCTGGTCAGTTTCCTTGAGTATCAGACGATCCAGCGGAACGGTCGACTGATCGAAGAGATCATGACCTCCGTTCGAGCCATCCGCCAGGAACGGGGCCTCGATCAGCCCGTTGCAGCTGAGTAGCTTCGCTTACGGAGCCGGGGGCTTGTCAGGGTTTCTCCGCCGCGGGGCTTCGAGGTAGAGGTAGCCCGTGTTGGGATTGTTCTGATCGAATGCGAAGGCTTCCCGGTTGTTCAGGAAGTGCTTGAGATAGGTGACCGGGATGGCGAAGCCGAGTCCCTCACCGCCCGAGATTTTCATGTTCGTCACTCCGACGACTTCGCCTCGACGGTTGAACAAGGGCCCGCCGCTGTTGCCCGGATTGATCTGAGCAGTCGTCTGGATATAGACGAGTCCCTCAAAGGTGCGGTTGCTGGTACTGACGATGCCCTCGGAGACAGAACGTTCCAGGCCAAGGGGATTGCCGATGGCGAAGACTTCTTCCCCTTCCTGCTGTTCGCCGTTCTCAGCCACAAACACCGGTCGGAACTCCAGATCGTCCTGCTCTGGAATCTGAAGCAGTGCAAGATCGAAGAACGGGTTGAGGGCAAGGATCTTGACGTCATCGATCCGTCGCTTGGAGAAGTCCCCCTGTGTCGTCTTGTGATAGATGGTGACCGCGATTCGCGTTTCCTGCTCGATGACGTGATAGTTCGTCACACAGTAGCCGCGTTTGTTGAGGATGAACCCGCTGCCGAGGCCACTGGTGGTCTGCACCAACACCACCCCTTCTCCGAATTTCTCAGCCAGATCACGAATGCTGCGGATCGGCAAGTTGGCTGTCGCGTACACCCCTTCCGTCCGCACGTTGCTGACTGAGTCGTCTCCGGGAACTGCCACACTGGCTGCCTGTCGTGAGGCAATCCGCTCGACCGGGATACGAATCACGTCGACACCCACATCGAGATAGATCTCCTGCGTCGTCTCCTTGAGAATGTCTCCCTCAAGCCGCTGACCGCTCTTGAGCAGAATCTCCTCGCCAAGCAGAGCGAACGGACTCAACGCCAATGAAGCCCAAATGGGGAGCAGTAGCAAACGGTGTCGCCAGTTGATGGTCATAGTCCCTCATCGCCAAATGCATACTCGCCGTGACAGGCCGCACACGCATTCTGCACCCTGTCACGTGCGATCGTGAACTCCTCGTAACTCCCAGCTTGAACAGCTGAGTTGATCGCCAGATTGGCCTCGACAAACTCGCGGACAAACTCCTGGTAATGCGGTTCGTCAGCTGAATCGTAACTGTCTGTCGAGATCAGTCCACCGAAGACCACCAGAACGGTTGCTTCTCGGACAATCTCATCCTGATTCCCATCGAACCTGTCCTTCGTGTTGATCTCCGATTTCAGCCAGTCGAATGAGCGTTTCGTCCGCTTCATCAGCTCACTTCGATCTGCCACGTCAGCGAATGGGACCGTCTCGATCGACTCGGAATTCGGGGGGGAGCCGCCGTTCAGGATGGTGATGATCTGTTCAAACGAAGTCTGGACGACCGAGTAGGGTTCGCGGCCAGTGCCGGATGCCTCGCTGGAGATTGTCGCAGCAAGATCGCGGACCTGTGCTGCGTGGTCTTTCCAACTCAGAGCCTCAGGATGAACCGCGACCACCGCAGCGATCCCCGCCAGGACGACGCAGTCATTGACGATCGCTTCAAGGTTGCGATTGTAGGTTGCAACAGTCTTCAAGTTGGCGGTCAACCGGTTCCTGAGCTGTTTGACCTCCTCATTGAGCACATCGACGGATGCCAGCCGCCGCCAGTCTGCAACGGGCTGGGCCCTCTCAGAGTCAGTAATCTCAGACGGATCTGTGCTCTCAGGTGGAATCTCAACAGACCCATCGGACATCGTTGATGCGATTGTGTCGACGATGTCTGTTGTTCGATTGTCCGGATTGGTTTCGATCGACTCGGATGAGTCGTCCCCCGCTGCGACGGCCAACGGATCATCGAAGAACACATCGAATGGACTCGCTTCCGCTGATTTGGATTCAGAAGCGGGATTGGATGTCGCCTCGGCATGCAAAGGCTCGTCAGTCACATCATCCGGCTGAGACACGGTTTGGGAAACTGGCACAGATGCTGTTTCCCCACACCCGCTCGTCGTCAGGCACACGCTGAGCACTGCAATCAGCGCAACTTTTGATCGAAATCGAAGAGAGAGGCGGGGCAACATCACGATTCCTGGACCGGAGATTTCAGGTTCTGTTGATTATGGGTGTGCGATCGAAACCCTGCAATGGCCAACTTTTTTTGGAATTCTCGGGAATCGCGACCCGACAGAGGACAGGACAATCACTATGCTTGAAGAAGAGAATCCTGACTACGATCCCGAATCCAACCGCTCCCCCCGAAAGAGCCTTTGGAGGAGTTTCATGCCTCATCGCCTGCCACTGTTCAGCACAATCGCCCTGAGCCTGTTCACCGCAACCCTGTTCGCTGAGGAACCGGCCATCTCTCCTGAGATTGATCCGCCACTCTTGCCAGCTCCGTCGGTGACAGCGGCTCCAGAGTTCGTCCCTCCCGGGTCAGCCGGGACATATTCCGTTCCTCACGTCTCGCCTCCCGAGATGGTCACTCCGCCGTCCGTCAGCATCGCGCCTCCTGCAGTTGCTTATCAGCCGGTTGCGCTGTATCCGCGTGTTCGTGTGCGAAGCAAGCATAAGGCTCATCCTTACGGCGTCCCGACTATCGTCGCGGTCGCTGATCCTCGTGATCGAAGCTGCCTGGTGAACGTCGAAGTCTGCATGCCCCCCTGCGAGTGCCTGGGCGTCTTCCACAACCGACGCGGCAATCGCGTGACCTATGATTTCGGTCAATATGAAATCGAGATCATCTCTCGCCTGGGCGTTGTGATTGTTGACTACAACAGTTAACAACGTTTTGAAGACTTGCAGGACTCAGGCCTTCCTGATTACGAATCGTGGCACGGACATTCCTGTCCGTGATCCAGCTTGTCAGTGAATCCGGTTCTCATCACAGGCAAGAATGCCTGTTCCACTCGATGATTCGGGAATGAAAGAGCCTTCACCGCTCCTTCCGCTCCACAGCTGGTTAGTCTGGGAGGCTGGGTAAGAATGGGGCATGCGGGTGGAATGTGCAGAATGATTGAGCTTGCAGGGGTGCCTGTGATTCCCTACAAGCTCGGCCGATTCTGTCTATGTTTTGGGGAATTCCGCAGCAATGACGCTCGGCCAGGCCATTCCGGATGCTACTCCGACGGTGACAATGCAGGCAGGCGGCCTGGAGGGGTTGATGCCGGTCGGTCTGGACGTTCGCGAAGGAGTTTCCCGCCCGTTTCGAATCGATGTGGAATTCCTCGCGAGTGATCCCAAACTCGACATCAAGTCACTGCTCGGTCAATCGGTGACGGTGACCTTTGAAGCCGACTCGAACGGAGCAGTGCGGGAGTTCGACGGCATTGCGAGCCGGGTCGAACTGGTGGGATATGATCTCAACGCTACGTTCTACAGGATGAGATTACGTCCGAGGTTCTGGTTCCTCAGGAAGTCTGCGAACTGCCGTATCTTTCAAGGGAAGAGCGCTCAGGACATCATCAGCCAGATATTCTCCGAGCAGGGCTTATCCGATTTTGAATGGAAGATCTCCGGTTCCGCAGGGACACTTCCCCGTGAGTATTGCGTGCAATTCGGTGAGAGCGACGCCAACTTCGTCTCGCGGCTCCTGGTGGAAGAAGGGATCTCGTACTACTTCACGCATGCTGACGGACTACATACGCTCATCCTCTCTGACGATCTGACGTGCGGTGACGCGGTGGCTGGTTCCGATGACATCCGACTGGCAGCCCATGACAGCAACGGGCAAACGGGACAGTTTCAACACTGGTCGAGTCGGCTGTCGATGCAGACGGGGACTGTCACCACGCGCGAATACGACTTCCGCAAACCGCGGGCGGTCCTGGAGGGGACCAGTCAGGTGAACGTGTCGGCATTTCAGGGTCTCGGGGCAGAAGCGTATGAGTTGTACCGATACCCCTCGGGTGTCGCGAGACAGCCCGACTCAGAGTTCGCGCTGGACGATATCACTGCGAGTGCTCAGATTCGTCTCGAATCTGTGCAGGCAGGTGTCAAAACAATCCGTGCGGTGGGGAACGCGTACTGGCTGAAGCCGGGCGACATGGTCAACATCTCGACCGACTTCACCGACGAGAGCCAGCAGAGTTACGTCGTCCTGGATGCTGTTCATCGAATCGGCTATGAGAAACACGGACGTAGTCAGGGTGGTGACGGCTGGTACGACGGTCGATATCTTCTGCAACACGCAGCGAATCCAATCAGGCGTCGGCCTCGCTGTCGCAGTGTGAAGATGCCAGGGCCACAAACTGCGGTCGTCATTGGACCAACCGTCGGAGATCCGAATACGGACCAGTTCGGTCGTCTGCAAGTCTGCTTTCCGTGGGATCGTGAAGGGGCGAACACCTGCTGGCTGCGTTGCGTGCAATCATGGGCGGGAAAGGGTTGGGGAAGTTTCATTCTCCCACGTGTTGGGCAAGAGGTGGTGGTCGAATTCTTTAACGGTGATCCTGATCGTCCGATCGTCACGGGAGCCCTATATAACGCTGATATGACCGGACCGCTGACTTTGCCGGATCAAATGGCGCTTACGTCGATGAAGACCAAAACGCTCGGAGCAGAATCTCCCGATCAGGGGCATGAGTTGACGTTCGATGACACGTCCGGGACCGAGAGTATTCTGCTGCACTCCGAACGGGACTTCGTCCGTGAGGTTGAGAATAACGACTCCCTCAAGGTGGGGTTTGACAAGCAGGACCCGGGCGATCAAACAATCGGCATCTTTAACAATCAGGTGGTCACAATTGGAGATGACTCTGCTGCTGATGGCAGTCAGACTGTAACGATCAAGTCCAACCGGAGCGTGACCTTGAAAGAGGGGGACGACACGCTTTCGATTTCTCAGGGAGACTGGAATGTGTCGCTTTCGTCCGGCACGGCGACGATCTCCGCTGCTCAACAGATTGTCCTCAAGGTTGGAAGCACTCAGCTGACGCTCGATGCGTCCGGCATCACGCTTCAGGGAACAACCGTCGAGATCGATGCGGACGGATCTCTTGTGGCGAAGGCTGCGGAGATCAAAGAACAGGCGTCTGCCGAAATGACGTTGCAGGGCGGCGTTGTCAAAATCAACTGATGGATGAAGAGAGCGGCAAGGATGTCGGTCATTCTGGAGATCACAGGAAATTCGGCGACCCCGGAGCAATTTGTGCTTCGTGCGGGCGAGGTTGCGGTCGTCGGCCGGTCGCCCTGGGTTGATCTGTCGCTGCCGGAAATCAGTGACATCGCAGACGAACACTTCGAGGTGGATTGCCGCAGTACTTCGTGCCGGGTGAAGTCGATCGATGGTCCGCTCCTGCGGAATCAAGTCAAAATCGACAGTGCCCTGCTTGAGGACGGAGACATCCTGCGGGCAGGGAGCGTGGAATTCCGAGTCCGACTTTTCGGGCTCACTCTCGCCAAGGGTCCCGGAGAAACGATTCGTCAGCTCGATGCGGGATCGACTGCGGATAACGCGTTCAGGCAATGTCTCCTGCGAGCCGGACTTTCGGAAGACGCGCAGAGGTATGTTGAGAACGGTGCCTATGTGCAGACATTCGACACCCTGTCGACAGCCGGGCTGACCAAAGATGCGTGCCGCTTCGCGATCGCAGCGATGTCACCCGCTGAGGCCATCACTCTGTCCCTACAGGTCTTGGGAAGTGACTGTGGTCTGTCACCCGACGATCGTGTTCAACTGCTGGAATATGCTGCCGGAACGAACGGGACGCTGACCGCTGAAATGATCGACCAACGAATGCAGAAGCTCCCATCGAAGTGTCCGGACGCATGGATTTGGAAGTCGGCCCGCTGGTTGAAGGGAAGTCTCTCTCCCGCAGGAATGCCAGTCGTGCCGCCTGTTCCGGAATTGTTCGCTGTCGCGATGAGCGTCGCCCTTGCCTTGGCAGCAGCTCGGAGCGAAAGAGACGTCATGGGGCAATGGATGCCTCTTGTCCGTGAGCGACTCTTGCAGAATGACACCGAAGTTCATCCAGAGACTGTTGTCACAACACGCGCATCAGCCTGAAGTGGATCACAAACTCAGCGTCAAGAAAGACAGATCACATGCCGCCAGCCGCAAGAGTGGGAGATGATCACGAATGTACGGAAGTGACCGGGGTGGTGCCTCATGTGGGTGGTCCGATACTCGGTCCCGGTGCAGTCAATGTACTCCTTGAGGGGATGCCGGCTTCGATTGTGGGTGATGAGTGTGAGTGTGAAGGCCCGGTGGACATGACAGTTATGGGTTCAGCGACCGTCATGATCAGCAACAAGCCGTCCGTCCGTCAGGATGATGAGACAGAACACGGAGGCATGATTGTTGCCGGGGCACCAACAGTGTTGATCGGTGGTTGACGGACTCGATCGGTTCACATGGGCTGGAGATTCGACGAAAGACTCGGTCACGGATGACACAAGCCTGGCGATTACAGCAGAATTCATCCTGGCTTCGCACGACAGCGATGCTCATGGCAGCTGCGCTGTTCCTGTGTGGACTGGCGGCCTTTTTCGTCACGTTGATTCAACCGTTTGAAGCCCCGAGATTGATCCTGTTGACATGTGACGGCGACCCGGCCACCGCAGGGGCTTCCCCCTTTCAACAACTGGCAACCTCTCATCATCGAGGCCTCTCCTTTAACGAAGTCACGACTCCTCCGGGGCCCGACTGGCTCCAAGCGATCGAGAACCTTGGCGACGACATTCTCTCCCGGGATGTCGTGATCGTGTCCTTGCGGGGAAATTGGGTCGACACACCTGAAGGGGCTCTGTCGTACGACAACCGTCAGGCGCCTGGTGCCGCGCCCAAGCTGCTTTTGCTTGACGACATCCTTGAACAGCTGAACGATCTTCCCGCAACTACGGTTGTGCTTTGTCTGGATGACGCAGACCCGGACCTCGATCAGTTCTCAGAGCGTTTACAGGAGGCTCAGTCCAAAGCGGATGCAAACCGCGTGGTGATCGTGACCTCGCATCGCCTGGGTGAGGAATCGTTTCCACTACCGATGCGGCGGTGTACGGCGTTCGGCCACGTGATCTCTCGTGCACTCTGTTCAGTGGCCGACCGCAATCATGATTCTGTCATCTCGATGCAGGAGTTCCTGACCACGATCGAGAGAGATGTTCAAGGGTGGGCAGCAGAGCTGACGGGGGGACGCGAAAGCCAAACCCCTTTGGTCATCGCACCCTCTGGGCTGTCCTCAGAAGCGACGGTCTGCCAGGTGCTCAAGATCGGAGCAACTTCGGCCGTCAAAACCGGGGGCACAGCCAAAAATACAGATGACGGAGCTTCATCTGATCGAACAGCTGGCGTCGAGTTGAGTCGGGTGACCACAACTTGGGACCTGGCGACCGAATTGACTGATCGTGCCCTTGCGGGAGATGTCCCGTTGGTCGTTTGTCGCGGGATGCATCGCGATCTTGTAGAGCTGGAACGTCGCTGGCGATTTGGCGAATCGACACCCGCTCTTCGGGATGCCTATGACGCAATGCAGGCAACGCTGGAAAGCCTGTCGAAAGATCACGGAGCCCCTGCGAATTCGCCGCTATGGGCCAGTCTTTTGGCAGACTTGCTGGAACCGGTGAGTGGTGGGAAGTCGGTGGACGCTGCCTCATCAAGTCCGGCTGACCGGGGTGCCAACACGCAGGATTCTCCGAGTGCACAACCGACAGTGCGTTCACTGCCCGTCTGGACCGGTTCGTCACGGATGAGGTCTCGCGACTCGTCAAGAATGGACGACCTCCGTCAGCTTCAGGAGATGATCTCCAGCGAAAAATCCCGGGATGCCATCGTGAACTGGCTTGAACAGGAAAGCTCCGACTCGCAGTCTCGCACTGCTCAGCTTGCGAGAAAGCTGTCGGACTTGCCGAACATTCCAGACGACCTGTGGACCGACGTTCTTCTGGCACGTGTGATGTTGGAACTCAACACTCAGGACAAGACTGCATCCTCCTGGTGTTACGACGAATGGACTCACGCTGAGCAAGCGGCCCTGCGATCGGAAAGATTGCTCCTCGATCAGGTGGAACATGACTGGATCGAGCGGGCGCAGCAGTCGAATGCAGCGACGATGGCGAGCCTCATGCGCGGGCATGAAGTCGATGCTCTTCACCGGTCTGCGTCGAAGTTGTGTCGCAACCTGCTGCTGATTCTTCCCGACCTGCTGGAGACCGATCGGCGGCTGCAATTCTGGGAGAATGATCCCGCTGAAGTGGGAGACGTGCTGAATGGAGTCCTGCAATCGGTCGCAGAATTGCGTCGGACGCTGTGGGAGGACTCACTCCCGGACACAGGTCATGTTGCCGGGCTGGTGCGAGCTATCGAAGCAGACAGACGCCGGTTGGCAGAACCTGTGCATCAGCTGACGACCCGCGCAACAATGCCCTCGCTCACATCTCCTCCAGCGAGTGATCTGCTGCGAGCGTTACGATCCGAACTGCTGACCACACAGGAGCGGGCCAGTCTGCTCGCTGTCTGGCAAGAGCTCGGCAACGATTTACCGGTCAACGCTCCACACCCAACTTCCGCCGGACGCGTGATCGTTCACGGACTCTCCGCCGGATTGAAACGTAACTTTCAGCGACGGGAATTCTACAATCATCTATTCAAACCGATCACAAACGACGATCAAGCCCGTGAGCAACCGTCAGACGATGCGGACTTACTCGATTCCCTGTTGGCCTACCAACAAGCCGAAACCGCTTGGTGTCACCAGCGACCTGGAGAGATACGTCATCAACTCGAACAATCTCTGTCGATGCCTATCGATGCCGGGACATTGGCGAGAGCGCAAGTCCTCTGGGATGCATGTGACGGCCTGACGGACGAAGCACAACTCCCGCCTCAGTGGCCACAGCTGTCGGAACGCATCGAGCAGTGCAGAACCACGCAGCACCTGGACTGGCAGATTCAACGAGTGAATCTGGCGAGAAATGATGCGAGCGATTGGGAAGCGGATTGCTACGATGAGCGTGAGTCCGACCTCCGTGCTTCTCGACCAATTTTCAGAGCATGGCCCCCTCCGGAGTATGATTCCTCCACGCTATTGGGCGGCCCCTTGACGGCAATGCTGAGCAACAAGGGCCCGGTTGAACTTCGGTTTGTCGTTCACAACATGTCAAACCGAGATCAGGATTATGTGCTCACGATGCAATACCCGGTGGATGAGTATCTGATCGAATCTCAAGTCGATCGTGCCGTTCTGCCAGCGGATGCCCCTCCCTGGCCTTATGGATCAACCGGAACCCAGACCGGACTCCCATTGAGTGTGAAAGGACTCGCGTCACGGGATGTGACGCTGCGTGTTCAGCCCCGATCGGTGGACGCTCGACCGGCAACCCTGCTCATAAGGTTACGGGGGGAGCAGTCGACCGTCAGAGCCACCTGCGAACTCAATCCGCCGCGAAAGATTCCCATCGAACTTATCTTGGAAGATGAGTTCGGCCCGGTGATCGAGGACGACCGAGGCTTCACGGTTGAACCGTTTCCGAACCGAGTTGGCACGCTGCACTGGCTGCTTCAGAGCAACTCGGAAACCGTGCAGCATGTTCGATTCTCAGTCCATGTGCTGGACGCGGTGCCTCCGGAATTGCCGAGGGAAGCCATCCCTACTGCATCCCTGACCGATTTTCTGGGGACTCTGTCTCGTGAAACGCACTCCATCGAACTTCCGGTGATCGAGTTGAGGCCTCACGGACCTCCACAACCGGTCGTCTTTCCCAAGGAGGATGACACGAAAGCCCCACTTGCCATGATGGGCGGACTGGTGGTCGTTCTGTCGGATGAGTCAACAGGGTTGACGACACTGCGACAGGTACGAATGAGGCCGCAGCGTCCACTGCGGTTTGCTGTCCCGCAGATCGACTATGAACAGACGACAGGACGAATCAGTCTCCGTATTGATGCTAGAGACATTGAACGTCTTCCTCGCGAAGGGATCCCGGTCTCAGCGGCTCTGGCAAACGACTCTGATCGTCCACTGCCCGCACGGACGATCGGGACGCTGAGTCGCCAGTCTCCACGGGCCATACTGACACTGCTTGCGGAACCGGAGCAGGACCATCGCGTTCATGTCCATGTGGCCGGTTGGCCGCGAGCCTTTATCTTTGACATCATCGATGGCACCCCGACACCTCTCCGCGAACCTCAACTCCGGATCACATCGCCGGAGGCCAATCGTGTCTATCAGACAATTAACGTCGTTCCTGTGAGTGTTCAGCTCGACTCAGCTCCCGTGGGACTTGTGTCAACGGGTGACTCCTGGTTCGAAGTGGGAGTCGATGCGGACCATGACCGCCGACTGACCGGCGAGGCCGCCGTGCGTATCGAGCAGGATCGGCACGTCACCGTCGCATGGCTCGGAGCTAACCCGAACGGAACAACACAGTTTCAGGTCGGGGTTCAGGACTTCGATCTGTTGCTGCCGACGAGTGGACTTCACAATCAGCGTGCCGGTTTGCTGGGACGGATCGTACGAGAGGGACATCCCGATCTCTGGTCAGAGGCGGTCCCGATTGTGTTCGATACATCGGGTCCCAAGCTTGCCGATCTCGAACTCCTGCCGGGGCCGGTCGTGACCATTGGTGAATCGATCGTAGTCACGGCACGGGCTGACGATCAGGGCCTGAGCGGCGTCTCGGATGTGCAGCTTGCACTCGACCCAACGCGGGAAGGAGTCTTCGGACCGTCAATCAAACCGATCTCTTCAACCCCCCTGGAAGATGGGACGTGGCGAGCCGAGATGCCGACGAAATCGCTTGAGCAGGGACAGCACCTGCTTCTGGTCCGAGGCGTCGATCAGGCAGGAAATGCCGAAGATCCCCATCCGCTCTGGCTGGAAGCCATCACTCCGGAAGAGGCCGCTCGCAGGCAATCCGCACGCACAACAAGCTTCTCAGGACAGCTGTTCTATGGGACAGAGCCGGCATCCGGTTTCAAAGTCGAGTTGATCGCCAATGAAGCTGAATCATCTGCCCCAGAAAAACCGATAACACCGGAGAAGTCTGTTCAATCGAAAAAGTCTTTCAATGCGACATCTGGAAAGGATGGGAGGTTTGTCATTCAATCGGTGACCGGAGGAGTCTATTCGCTTCACATCTCCGGTGTCCTGCGAGGTGAGAAGATCGAACGGGATCGCACGGTGACGATCGACGTCAACAACCCGCCCGCTGCTCTTGCTGAGCGACTGGACCGACCACTGAAGACTGCTTCGGCCGAAATGCCCTGATGAGGAGACCGGATCAGCGCGATCATCAGGGGATTCCTTTCAGAGACCTTGAATGTGCTCTTCCCATAAGGATGATCGCCGCGTGGAGAACGAGTCCTTACATTGGAGCTTCCCGCGACTGGCCTCACTGCTTCTGGTGGCCGTCACAGGCTGTGCTGCCACCTATGCCACCATTCCCGAAGGTCCGGGAGTGCCGGTGGTTCATCGTCCGATGACGCTCTGGACCTTTCTCGGAGTTGATCAACTCATCGATCATCACTACGAGAGCCATGATCGTCTGATGGCGAGAATCGGGCAGCACTTCCCTGATTTGGAGCCCAAGCCGCCACTCGTGCTGAACACGTCGCCACAAGCAGCCGCCTCTCCCAGTGTGGCGGTCCATAATGCGGCCTTCGTCCTTTCTGCAGAACAACAGGCTCCACAGAAAATCAAGGCCATCAAAGCCGTCGCCAAGGTGGGAGCCGCTGCGTATCCGCAGGTCGAGGAGGCACTGCTGGCAGGGATGGATGATCGGAATCCCGATGTGCGTCTCGCCAGTGTTGAGGCCGTGCTCAAGACGTCGGGCGATGGATGCGATCCCTGCGATCTCACCGGGAACTGTACGCCTGCGATCCGTCATCAACTCTGGCTGATGGGATATGGGGTCCACGATGACGGATGTCCGCTGGAACCCTCGCCGGCTGTCCGTCGGGTCGCACGTCTGGCACTCGGTGTGTGCGGCGGACCAATGCCCGTTGAATGTCCGCCTCCGCAATCGAATGAATTTCCGTCACAGGAAATCATCGAGGAGGTGCTGGGACCGTACGATCTGGCAGAACCAACTCCGGCAGACGGGCCGTCTGCGGGGCCTGTCCTCCCGGAGTAATGAGCCCCTCGTCGTTCAGAACGGGGACACGCAGCGGAGCAGGCATGACCCGTTGCGAGGCCGTGTCAGGCATAGACAGTTGGATCTTCACAGGGGCGTTTTCGTCTTCGGCCTGAGCGTAGATGAACGTGTGCACCTCGATCTGGGCGTCGGGGTCGAGACGCCGACGGACTTTCTTGAGTGCGGGACCCGACATCCATGTGACGGCCAATTCACCCAAACCCGGCGATGTCGGTTGATGTCGGAGGATGCATTGAACGAAGTTCGCGGTCTGTCTCAGCTCCCATTGCACTCCCGGCGCCAATATGGAATCTCCCTTGGACGTCGAAGGCAACGATAAGGTTTCAACAGTGGTAGCCACCGCGTCGATCGCGCTGAGCCTCACATTTGCCTGGGGTGCGTCGACAGGCCACTGGTCTGTCGTGATTTGCATCACAGGGACAGGTGTTCTCGAAACGAACTCATCCCCTTGATAGATGAACGGCACTCCCAACTCTGCGCCCGACTGATCGAGCGGCTGAACCGTGATCTGATAGAGTTCGGGCCGAGCCAGATAGAGGCGATTTGCCTGTTTGATCGAAAATGTGAAGACTGCATCAGTGCCCGAACGTTGGTGCTGGTGTACTCCAACGAGCCAAGGGACCTTCTCAGAGTTGGTAGCATTCAAAGCAACGAATTGGCTTCGAGTTGATGTGTATTCCGCAGAGGGGAGTAGACCGGTGGAATCTCTCACATCATCGCCGAGCAGGTCCACAGCCTCTCCGCCGTTCAATTGGATGGCTGCGTTCGAATTCTCATAGGTCAGGCTGACGCTTGCCGGCAACCGATCGGTCCATGTTACGGGGGCGTTCACAGGCGACTCATGCGATTTTCCGTCCGATCCGGTCCAAGTGAATGAAGCAGGTCCGACAAGGGAACGAAGCTTCTGAATCAACTGAGAAGCACGGCTGACGTCCAGTTGCGATGTGCCTCCGGTCTGACTGGCGAGCGTGCCCAACTCATCACCAGCTGCCTGTTGATCCTTCGCCGACATTCCAAAGCCAATGACGTGGACAATCGCACCGGAGTCGTGAGCCTTGGCCAATGCCCCTGCGAACTCGACCCGTTGGTCCGGCGGGGGGTTGAACTGGTAGTTCCGTCCGTCGGTAATGACTACGATGTGCCGCTGAACATCAGTCGGCAGTCCATCGAATCCAGCAGCGGCCTGTGAGACAGCCATGTACAATGGGGTTTCCCCCCACGG
This sequence comes from Planctomycetaceae bacterium, assembly GCA_020426325.1. Lineage (GTDB taxonomy): Bacteria > Planctomycetota > Planctomycetia > Planctomycetales > Planctomycetaceae > JAHBXU01. The sequence continues at coordinate 52,793 of JAGQQG010000009.1, forward strand.
CAACAGGTCATCAAGTCGAGCGCTCACCTGGCCCAATTCCGGTGGACCAAACCGCCCGGGAGGCAGAATCGTCTCAACGTCGTGATAGGGCTGAAGACCATCGGGAACAGCGAAAGTGTCAGCATAGCGCTTCTGGATAATCACCTTCTGCGACTTTGGATCATGCGTCGCACGGTGACCATAGAGCATGACTCCCACGCTGGCGTCTGTCTGGTCGGTCATCTCTTCGAGCAGACGCTTCAGGGAGGAGATTGCAGCAGTCAATTTTGTGGTCTTGCCCTGTTCTCCCTCACGAGGCACCTCTTCCTGCATGGAAGCGGAACAGTCGAGAATGAAAGTCATCGCCGCTCCTTTCATTTGTCGGCTGCTGACCGTGAATGTCGTCTCGGCTGCCGGATCGACCTCGAACTCGCTGACGCGTCCACCTGCAGGGATGATGCGGAAATTGCTGCGATATTTGTTGCCACGAAACCACAGTTCTGCGAACAACGGCTGACTGACATCCTCAAAGCTGTTCGCAACGAGCTGAGCATTCAGGGGGAGATCGTTTTCGATGGTGGACATTTCCAACAGGTCATTCAGCGTGATGGAAGCTGCGCGACCGGGAAAGGCATCTTCCAGATGTTGAATTCCCACACGAGCCATGCCGTCCGGGAGTCCATTAACGTTTCCATTTGCGCGGACGCTGATGTGCGTACTGAGTTCGTCCGAGGGCGACACCGGGGTCAGGCTGGCCGCATCCAAGCTCAAGCCGGACTCCGCTGCGGCGATGCTGTCGGACAGTTGTTGGCGGAGACTGGTGATTTCCTGCTGACGTTCATCGGTGATCCCGGCGACGACTGTGAGCAGTCGATTGACCTGCTGGGACATCAGGATTTGATTCGTCTCCGGCAACGTGCCCCAGAACTCTCGCAGCGATCCTTCAGCAAGCCAAAGCAGCAGATCACTCCACGCGAGCCTGCGGTATTCCCTGGCCCAGTCGTTGTTCGAGGTCCTCGTGAGGCCTATGACGCGACGGCTGCTCAGCAACTGATTGCCTGTTCCATCGTTCAGAGATTTCGCACTGGTTGGGGCGGAGTCGGACTTCTCCGCTTCGCTCAGACGACGGCAGAACTGTGCATTCAGACATTCCCAACGGGATTCACCTTGCGAGAATCCGGTTGCATGTTGAGGAGGTCCCGTCAAGACGAGCGCGGGATGAGCATCCCAGGAGCTCAACATCCGAGCCACCGACTGGCTGGGTTTGCGATTCACTGAAGCTTGCGGTTGTTGCGTACGAGCTGCAACGAGTTTCTGAAGAAGGACGATTCGCTGTTCGGCAGGCGGGCGGCTTTCCTCGTCGTCAGTCCGACTGAGCAATGGGACCTGCAGAAGTCGTTCGAGCGCGTCTAGATCATCTGCCTGGAGATGCCTGAGCGTGAGCAAGCGTGTCCATTCCTCATCAAACCGCGAGCGGAGTTCATTCCAGCCACGCTCCACAGCAAGAGGAGTGACCGGAGTGCTGTCCAGCTGTGGTGTTGGTGGATGCAATCGCGCGTCAAGGTCATTGATGCCGTTGAGGAGTGGCAGTAAGACCTGATTGACGAGCTGATCCTTCTGGTCCGAGGTATTGGCATCGTGGACCGTTGCCCATTCAGCCAGAAACGGCAACTCCAGACGGATCCGGTCGCAGAGGGCCAGCTGTTGATGGAGTGTTGTTGATTCAGAGAGACAATGCTGCAACGAGGATTCACCCTGTGCCAGTGTGTGATTGATGTCCTCCAGTTGAGACGTCGCCCCGACTTGCAAGGCGTCGAATGCTTCCAGGTGATGCTTTCGAGGCACGTCCAGTGCTGCGATCAATTGGCGGCTGACACGAATATCCTCCGGAACGGCGATGTTTTCGAAGCGGGCGCGTTGTGACAGGACTTTCTGAATCAGGTCCGGATGCTGCCAGCTGTCAGGCGGTGCGGCTTCCGCAAGCAGTGATGCCATTGCAGCAAGAGACGTCTGAGCCAGCAGTTCATTTTCACCCGTCGTGCGGCTTTGCTGGGTCAATGAGTCCCGATCAGCGGCCAGCAGCATCTCATCCTGTAAGGTTTGAGCCGAGTGAATCTGATCGGTCTCGATTCCTGTTTGCTGCTGAAGCTTGAGCAGTGGATAAGCACCGACAGGCAGCGGATTCGCATCGGCTTGTCTTTGAAGATAACTGAGCCACCGAGTCACTTCGCGACCGGTCGTCATCGATTCCGCAGCTCCCGCCCGCCCGGACCACAGGTGACTCTCCCAGGATGCCAACGCACGAAGGAGCCGTCCGGCGGCCGGAAGATCCTTTCTCCAGACATCCGTATGCAACAAATGATCGCATTGCCGCCAGGCATCGAGAAGTTCTGAATCTGCAATTTCGGGTTCCGCGGACGGAGCGGTCGACAGCAGGTCGTCTCGTTGTGCGGTGGGAAGCGCATGAACCAGGCAACTCGTGGACTTCCCCAACTCGAAGACCTCGACAGGGTCCGACTCGGGAAGGGTTTTCTTCAGAAAGGAAATCAATTCTGTATTGGTAATGTTCCCATCAGACGCCTGGAGATCATCCGCTTCTCCGGCGAGGCCGTGCCACAATGCATCCTGAAGGACCGATCCGCGTCGTCCCCATGATCGCCAGCGGGTCTCCCCATCACCCGAACGACAATATACGGTGAATCTGGCGTACCTCTTCATGACATCCGGCTGCACCAACCACGCATCAACAGCTTCTGGAAAACCGTTGTACAGCCATCCGCTATCCCAGTCGGTGCGAGTCGGGAGGCAGTCAAGGACGAGTTGGGTGTGTTGACTCTCAGGTGCCATCTCCTCGATCTGCTTGCAGAAATCTGCGAGCAAGATCCAGGTGCCGGAATCGAACGGATTCGCGAACGGAGGGATCAGTGCGGGTTGGCCGTCCGGAGTGACCGCCCCCACTCCCCGAACATCAACGATCAAAACCTCTCCACGTTTGATCTGCGGATGCAGCGTGCGGATTGCCGTTTCCAGCTGATCCCAGGGACTGCTGGTCAAGCCGTCACCAAACCCGGCATTCTCGACTTGCAGAGTTAGACCATCCAGAAGGCCAAAGCGATCGCCGTCCTCATCGATCCAACTGGGAGAAGCAAAGGGGGTCGGATAAGAGTCTGCAAAGTAAACAAAAGCCGTGCGAGCGGGAACTTCCTGGACAAGCCACAGCCAACCTGAAGCCGCAAACAGAAAAGCAATGAGCGACAGGATCAGTCCGACTCCCGCTCCCCTCGTCACTCGGGGTGGTGGAGTAAGTTGGACAGAGGTCAGTCGATGCTTCGTGGGGGGCTGTCGTTGCAGAGACGCAACAGATCCCGGCACAGCGTCGGTCTGTGGTGCAGCAACAACCTCCATGCGGAACCTTTATGAAAACTCTACGGACTCCTCCCGATTGATTCGACCCCGCCGGGAAGACCTTGAGCGAACGACGAGACAACGTCATCGGACGTATCGGAACAGCACAGGAACCATCTCCATCAGGCCTGAAGAACGGCAAGCTGATTGGCGAGGCCATTTGGACGGAGTCCACCCAACTCATTCGTCCGCGCAGGTCAAATGCGAGATTGCGGATCAGTCAGAGACGAACAGTCACGCGGATTGGTGGGAACAGGCCATCGAAAATCGGCTGTTCCGAGAGACGTCAAAAGTTCCAACGGGCTTCCAGAAGAATGCGTCCCGTGTACCAGCCTGCATCACCTGCAGTCACTCCGCCGCTGATCCCCAGTTCAGGGAGACCCAAATCCCCTTCAGGCCCAAGCACGAAACGGAGTCCGGGGAGGAACTCAATGGCTGTTTCTCCATCGACATCGGCTGTGCCACCCGTTGCGGTCGTCCGTTGACCATCCAGGAACGACGTCCCCACGATCTCGAAGGTCGGGAGGACGGCAAATGCATCGTTCTCGTACCAGATCTTGCTCAGACCGATTCCCCAGATGAGGACTTCACCCGCATAGTTTGCTGTGCCTGATATGGGGATGACATATCTCAGCTGGCTGTGGATGTAAGTTTCGTCGGACCAGCGATATCGCACCAGCAGGCCCGGTTCGATAGAGACGTGTCCGCTCCCTAACCCGCGACCGGCTGGACCGGTGTTGACGTACGTCAGAGTTTGTTGTGTGACAACCCAGTCCCGGCCGTCAACAATGACCACTTTCCCACCCGTGACGAGGTCGCCGATTCCAACCGTGTTCTTGTTGATCTCAGGATTGATTGAGCGCATGGGGACTTCGATGATGGCAGAGGCACGGTCGGTCGCCGTCTCCATGCGGGCTCTGAGCGTCATGACATCCACAGACGATTCCACTCCGCGTCCCTTGGGAGGGGCTGCCCAGAAATACTCGGATCGATCCGGTTTTGAGATGCCCCAACCTTGATCATATTGCAAGGCAATGTGTGTGAATGGTTTTGCGGAGTTGATGAAAAAAGGAGCGTACATCACACGTTCATGACCGATGCCATAGTCGCTGCAAGGGGGGATGTACGCTGCAGGAAACAACCGCTCCAACGGACCACATGGTTCTGAGCTTGGAGGACACGCGTAGCCTGTCCGGGCAGCGCGTCGCATGTTGATCCGCTCACGCACATGGCCAGCTTCCAGAACGGATGCTGGCAGCTCGGATTCATCAAAGACGGCAGCGTTGAGGATGTCGGGGCTCGTCGATTCTCCCGAGTCATCATTCAATTCATGGTCTGCTGCTTCCGACTCCCATCGCATTTGGGGTTGAAACAAAGCATCCACATCAGCCAACGAACTCTCGATCACACTGTCGTCCGTTGAGTTCAAGGACCACTCCCGAAGGCCATCTGATTCAAGTGACGAATCTGGTGGGCCATGAACCGTCTGAGGAGTTTCGTCCGACGGGTCCTTGGCGGTCTTTCGAGCGGATCGGGACTCAAGGGATGAGAACTCTGACGTACGATCCGTGACCGTGTCCAGTTGATCCTCGAGAGAGGTGTCAGCTGCGTCCGGCTGGGTGCTTGCATCAAATCCCGGTGGACGTGGGTCGCTGGTCCGAATCGGGAGTGCATCTTGGAACGCACGTCGCAGAGGCAGAGCCGAAGGCCACTCGGCAGCAGTCAACAAACTGCTCCAGAGTACAAATGCACACGCCAGGATGAACGAGCGGGTCTGGCACATGCGCTCACAGGATTTCAGCGAGGAAATGCTTCGGAATGTGAACGATCTCGAGGTCGGTCGGCGCAAACATCACCGAGAATACAGATGTTATCGGTTGTTCCGGTCAATTCGCTCAAGACGATTCGTTGGTTGAGTCGATTTCGGATGATAAGGAGCGTCTCCCCTTGATGTCGCTCAAAGTCCGTGTCCTGCAAAGCTCCCGAACCTTTCCCAGCCCCAATCACAGTCTCCATGCGGCACCTCCCCGTTCACTGGTACGAAGGGCTTTTCCTCCGTCCGCATCATTTCCAGGCCCATGAGAGGCACTGGCAGGAAGCGCTATTTGCCTCGGTCAGTTGGGACCATCCCCACTACTGGGGCATTCTGGAGATGGACCTCAGCCGGGATGCCCTGGCCGCCGGACAGCTGGAAGTTCGCACACTTCGCGCCCGGATGCGTGATGGAACTCTGGTTGACCGAAGCGATGGGAACCCATTAGATCGCGTTGACCTGAAATCTGCCTTTGACGTGGCCTCGACCGTGACGGCCTATCTGGCCGTGCCACGACTGCATCTCGGTGAACAGAACGTTGGTAACAATGGAGCCGGTAGCCATCGCTTTCGAGAGAACAGGATGCTTCTGCAGGATGAAGCTAATGGGGGGAATGACCAGGAAGTCTCCTTCCGAGAACTGGATGTTCAAATTCGGCTGTCGACGGACGAACTGAGCGGGTTCGAAACACTCCCCATCGGCCGATTCCGCCGAACGGGCGAAAGTTCGGGAGCGACGGAACTTCTGTTGGACTACATTCCCCCCACAATTACCCTGCGGAGCTGGGCTCCGCTGGGAGAACTCTATCGGGACATCTGCGACATCATCACACGCAAGCGAGATGTGCTTGCGTCACAAGTGGCAGCCGGGGGAATGGGTTTCGATATGCATGCCCCGGATGACGTCCAGCGTGTGTTGATGTTCATCACACTGAACCAGTTGCTGGGCGGGCTCCAGGCGTATGCAACGACTCGACACGTCCATCCGTTTGTTGCCTACACCGAACTCTGTCGAGCTGTCGGTGCACTGGATGCGTTTGACCGGAGTCGTATCGGAGAGTCCGTCCCCGCTTACGATCATGATGATCTGGGCACCGTCTTTCGGACATTGCGATCGAGAATCGAAAATGCAATTCGATCGGTGCAGGATCATCCCTACTATCAACGATACTTCCAGGGAGTCAGCTCGCGGATGCAGGTGACTCTTGAACCTGAGTGGTTCCATTCTGACTGGCAGTGGTTCGTGGGAGTCCGCAAGGGAGACCTTTCCGACACGGAGCTTCAGGACCTGCTCTCGCCGGGCAAACTCGACTGGAAGCTGGGCAGTGCCCGTCAGGTCGAGATGCTGTTTACTCAGCGACTTCCGGGGCTCCAACTGCGACCGGTGGGTCATAAGTTGCCCGTTCTCCCGCCGCAACGGGACTGGATGTATCTGGAAGTCCCGAGGACCGATAGCCCGGCTTGGCGCGATGTTCAGGATTCCCAAACTCTCGCGATCCGTTTTCGCGACAGCCTGATCCTCAATCGTGATCGGCTGCAAGGTGAACGCCGAATCCTCGTGGACGATCAGGGAGACCCGGTTTCGCTGGAAATGGCATTGTTCGCAGTTCCCAGTTAATGAAACGACATGTTTCAACAGGTACATCGATGTCTCTCGATCTCGCCCAGTCTGTTGACCCCGTGTTCACCCATGTGCTCGATCTTCTTGAACAGATCGAAGCCGGTGAGGATCTCGATCCGCGTCGTGTGCAGATGCAAATCCGCGACCTGATTGAACAGGCAGATGCATCGGTTGGCGCAACACAAAGCTGGGAACTGGCTCGGTATGCAATCACTGCCTGGATCGATGAGGTCCTGCTCGATGCCGCCTGGTCCGGACACGAATGGTGGAGCAATAACGTCCTTGAAGTCGAACTGTTCCGCACCCGTGATTGCAGCGAGCAGTTCTATGTGAAGGCAGAGTTGGCACGGAGTCTCCCGAACTCGCAGGTACTTGAAGTCTTTTATGATTGTGTCGTCCTGGGATTTCGAGGGATATACCGTTCGGCAGAGATCGCGCAAGTGATCGGTCGTAATGATGGATTGTCGGAATCGCTGGAGGCCTGGCTGAGACGAACGTCGCTGGCCATCGAGAAGAAGTCTCAGATCACTCCTCGGGTGGTCGGCCTTCCAAGCGGTGCTCCCCCAAGAACAGCACGCCGCTGGTTTGTCGGCACGGGATTTCTCTTGCTGGCTCTGGTAGTGATTGATGTGCTGATCTACCAACTGCGAGGTACATCCTCATGAGTCGAATGAATTCCTTTCGCTTGCGGTTTGGCAGAAATCTCTCCCTCCTTTTTCCGAGATGATTCAGCCTCAGCACGGCATCCAGTAATCAGCATCGGATTCACTGAGAGACAGACGATCATGTTCGACAAAATGTCAGAGCGAGCTGCGAACCTTCGCGTTGCGCTTGCAGGCGTCTCTGCCGCTGCATGGATCGCGCTGGCCACGTTCTCTGGGCTGTTGATGCTGACGGGCTTAGCTTGGTTGCTTGCGTGGAACAATCCCGTCTGGGTCCCCTGGGGGACGTACCTCACTCTGACTCGGGGCCTCTCCCTGTTGGGCATGGCCATTCTGGCTTGTGCTGCAGAGTATCTGTTGTTTCGCATCTGGTTTGACGAAACCCCGATCCCTGATCGCGAGCTTCGAGCCGGCTGGACCGCAGGTCTGCGTCATCTCGCACGCGAAGGGATTCGGCTGCAATCGCTCCCCTGCTTTATGCTGCTTGATCCGACCGATGCCTGTGAAAGCTGGTTCGATGCAGCCGGGATCCGAGTTCAGCGACCAGAAGCATCAGACTCTCCGGTGCGGTGGTATGTCGCGGAGGAATCACTGTTCCTTGTCGTCCAGAAGCTGGGATGTCTCGAACCATTGACGAAAGAACTGAACGAAGCCCGTCGCAGGCCATACCGGTATGCGATGCAGACATACGCTCATCAGACAGTCCCGCAACCTTCACTCGTCACAGCAACTGCAGACAATAATCTTGCGACTTCCTTGGAGCTGGACGATCCGCAAGGACGGAAATCTGCGGACTCCGGATTCGGGTCGATTGACGTCCATGCTGTCCGTGAGGCTCTTCAAAATCCTCAGTCCAATACGATTCTGAACGATTCATTGGCGCTCGATCAGGTCGATGACACTTACACACCGGGCATGGCGGACATTCACATCTCATCGACAGAGATCGCTCGTCAGTCACGCCGACTGGCGGACGTCTGTCGACGCTTGACCGCCTGTCGCCGTCCGGTTGTCCCTGTCAACGGAATCGGCGTGCTGCTGCCTGATGGTCTTCTGTCAGCCTTCACTGGGACTGGGGCTCGCCTGGGTCAGGCGCTTAGACATGACCTCGATCTGCTGCAGCAGGAACTGGGGGTGATTGCCCCAGTGTCCGTGATCGTGGTCGGTGCCGAGGAAGATGCCGGCATGATTGAGTTGATCCGACGTTCTGGTCGAGATCAGTCCAAGGGGCGTCGTCTGGGATGGGGAATCGGCCCCAGTCGAGCCACTCAGGAACGCGTCGCGGAATTCTGCGAAGAGGTGATGCGCGCTCTGAGGTCAACTGTGGGACGCCGATTGAGAGATCCGTTGAGTGTGGGACGTCCGGGGGCATATCGTTTGTTTCGATTGATGAGCAGTCTGAGGGGTGATCGCAGCGAGGAACTCCAGGCTCTGATCACACACGGGTTCGCGAGTGAAGGGACCAGGGAACCCGATCTGCTGGCCGAAGTCTCCATTGCGGCTACTGGAGTTCAACCGACGGAACGTGCATTCGCGGGATCGACGTATCGGCAGCTCATCGAGAATCAGGAGTTCGTCGAATGGACTGTCGCCTCACGAAGACGTGAACGACAGTACCGCTGGCTGGCTGCCATCTGCGGGGGGCTCTCGATCATGGCGGCCCTCGTCCTCGTTGCTCTGCTATTCGGCGATGTCTGACAGAGTGGATCCGGACTGAATCAATTGTCGTCCGTTTCGATCGTCGGACGACTCGAACAGTGAAACTTCCATGGCGATGAGGCACTCACCGTCAGCACGGTCGTGCAGGTCGTTTCGGTTCTGTCACCTGCCGCAACGAGGTTGGTGAGAACCGGCAATTCATGCCGATGCTCTTGAAACCATGCAAATCGACGGGGCACCGTCCGTTTGGTCATGGACGAGCACTTCGGACATCACTGATGCTGACTGCGCCACTCGAACTCGATCAACTTGGAGCACCCGTCTCGGCCGACAGCGCGAGCGGCGAGAACCTTGCGTACACAGATCGCTATCTGCAAATGGAGCGTCTCGCGCAAGGTCGTGCCGAGCAGCAATACGGCGATGCGGTCTACGATGCCGAAGAACCCGACTGGGAGGAGCTCGAGAAGCTCGCGATGGAATTGGCTGCCTCGACTCATGACCTGAGAGTGGGCGTCTATCTGACCCTGGGACTCCTGCGAACAAACGGACTCGAAGGCTTTGCCGACGGACTGAACCTGCTGGCCTCATGGTTGGGCAACGAATGGGAAACGCTCCATCCGGAACTCGATCCCGATGACGGGCTTGAAGCGATCGAGCGATCCAACATCATGCTTGAGCTGTGTGACGTGGAACGAACACTCTCAACTCTGGCGCGTGTCCCCATAGTCGAGCATCCCGTTCTCGGTCCTTGTGACCTTTACCAGTTGCGAATCGCGAGAAGTGACAGTCGCGGCAGTTCACAGGACGATCATCTTCCCCTGCACGTCATCCGGGAGATGTTTCAGACGAGCGAGACCGCAGACCTGATTGCCACACAGTTACACGCACGACGAGCCGAGCAACTCGTCGATCAGATTGTCGACATCTTCCAGGACCATACCGGCACATCCCCCAATATGAGTCCTCTGGCGGACATGATGAGGGAAATTCATGCCTCGATCGAGGAAATGATGCCAGACAAGACGTCCTCTCAACCGAAAACAACTTCCGCTCCGGTCGTGCGACCACTCGAAGACTCTGCGCCCGAACTGCCTCCACCAACAAGGGAGGGGCAACGTGTCAAAAGTCGGCGTGATGTGCTCGCCATGCTGGATGAGTTGTGTGACTACTACCACCGCAATGAGCCATCGAGCCCTGTCCCGTTGCTTTTGCAGCGATCGCGGCAGCTCGTTGAGATGGACTTTGTGGACATCGTGCGAAACCTGGCCCCGGACGGCCTTGCTGACGTGTCGCGTTGGGTCGGAGTACCCAGTTCCCGTGACGATCACTGATCCTCTTTGCCAGTTGACGGCCCTTCCAAAGCGAGGTGTACCTTGGGCGACAGCAGCCAGAAATTCATCGGTCGAAATCGACCACCCCGTGTGCAGATCGAATATGATGTAGAACTCTACGGAGCGGAAAAGGAAGTTGAACTTCCCTTTGTCATGGGAGTGATGGCCGATCTCTCAGGGAATCCCGCAGAGGAACTGGCTCCGATCGCTGATCGAACCTTCCAGGAGATCGATTGCGATAACTTCGACGATCGGCTCAAAGCGGCCCGGCCCCGAGTCGCGTTCGCAGTTCCCAACACCTTGACGGGTGAAGGAAATGTGGCCGTTGATCTGACATTTGAGAGCATGGATGACTTCTCGCCCGCCGCTGTGGCACAGAAGATCGAACCTCTCAACACATTGATGACCGCACGTCAGAAGCTGTCAAGCCTGCTGACCTACCTCGACGGAAAATCGGGGGCCGAAACGTTGGTCAATCGGATTCTCGAAAACGAAGAACTTCTCAAAACTCTTGCGGACGAGGCCCATGCTGCTGACGCCGCCGATGCCGGAAAGGAGGCGTAATCATGGCCGAAACTCTCGTTGCCGAACCGATTGCCCGTGACGATCTCTCCGATCTGCTCAAGAAGGAGTTCCGTCCGCAAACTGAGACCACGCTGATCGCGGTCGAAGAAGCCGTCAAAACGCTGGCCACCCGCGCCCTTGAGGATGCGGATGTGCTCATCAGTGATGACGTGATTCATTCCATCGAAGGTCTGATCGCTGAAATCGATCGTCAGCTCAGTGCTCAGATTAACGAGATCATCCATCACCCGGACTTCCAGAAGCTGGAAGGCACGTGGCGAGGATTGTCACATCTCGTCAACAACACCGAGACCGACGAGATGTTGAAGATTCGTGTCTTCAATATCTCCAAGAAGGAACTGGGCAAGGTCCTGAAGAAATTCAAAGGAACCGCCTGGGATCAAAGCCCCCTCTTCAAAAAGTTGTATGAAGAAGAATATGGGCAGTTTGGTGGCGAGCCGTACGGGTGTTTGATCGGAGACTACGAATTCGATCATTCGGCTCCTGATGTCGAGTTGCTTGGCGAGATCGCTCAGATTGCTGCCGCTTGCCATACTCCCTTCATCGGTGCGGCTGCTCCCGCGTTGATGCAGATGGGATCCTGGCAGGAACTCGCAAATCCCCGCGACCTCACCAAGATCTTCACCACTCCAGAGTACGCGTCATGGCGGTCCATGCGGGAGTCAGAAGATTCCCGGTACATCGGCCTGACGCTGCCTCGCGTCCTCTCTCGTTTGCCCTACGGCTCACGGGAAAACCCGGTCGACGAGTTCGACTTCGAGGAAGATACCGCGGGTGCTGATCACTCCCGGTTCACCTGGTCGAACGCATCCTATGCGATGGGCGTGAATATCAATCGGGCTTTCAAGCTTTACGGTTGGTGCTCACGGATTCGTGGCGTCGAGTCGGGCGGAGTTGTCGAAGGCCTACCGGTGCACACGTTCCCGACCGATGACGGCGGCGTCGACATGAAGTGCCCGACGGAAATCGCCATCAGCGATCGACGGGAAGCGGAGCTCGCCAAGAACGGTTTCATGCCTTTGGTGTTCCGCAAGAATTCCGATCTCGCTGCGTTCATCGGTGCCCAGTCGTTGCAGAAGCCGCTCATCTATGACGACGCGGACGCCACTGCCAATGCCAACCTGTCGGCCCGGTTGCCCTACCTGTTTGCGACCTGTCGTTTCGCGCACTACCTCAAGTGCATCGTGCGAGACAAGATCGGCTCCTTCAAGGAGCGGACGGACATGGAAGCCTGGCTGAACCGCTGGATCAGCAAGTACGTCGAGCGGAACCCCGCGACAGCGACCGAGATCGACAAGGCCAAGCACCCACTCGCTGCGGCGGAAGTCGTCGTGGAAGACGTCGAAGGGAATCCGGGGTACTACTCGGCCAAAATCTTCCTGCGTCCCCACTATCAGCTGGAAGGGCTGACCGTCTCGTTGCGGCTGGTCGCGAAGCTGCCCAGCGGAAAGTAGACATGAGAAGCAGCCCCTGGAGTACACCGGCTTCTGGGGCTGCTCTTGATTGATCCACTTCTTCCAGCCGGTGCAGGAGATAACCCATGATTGCATTGAATTTCGATAAAACGATCAAAGGAGCGTGCACCCTCGACAAGCACGAAAATTGGATCGAGGTTGGTTCCGTCTCCTTCAATGTGAGCCGCAGTGTCGAGTTCAAATCTCAAGGTGCGGATCGAACGACGAGTGTCGCGAAGTTCTCGGAAATCAATCTTTCCCGACAGGTGGACGTCGCGTCAGCCGACCTGTTTTCACAGTCAGTCTCGGGCGAAAGCCTCGGGAAAGCGACCATCGACCTGATTCGCTCAGACTCGAACACCCACAAAACGTACATGCAGATCATCCTGTATGAACCGATCATTACGCACTACAACATCTCGTCCTCTAATGGCGACACTGCGAACGAATCGCTGACGATCAACTTCACCAAGATCTCCGTCGAATACAACGATCAAGGTGTTGATCAGAGCCAGCAGAAGGGTTGGGACATCACCAAGAGTGCGGAGCTCGCAGCCTGATCCTGCCCACAACACGACGGTCTTCAGGAGCCTTGGAAGGCGACTTCCAAGGCTCATTTTCGTTTCAGGTAAGCCGAACTCAGACGATTGATCGTGCCGATAATGACAGTACATTCGGACTGAACGCTGAGATGCGCAGACGGAGCGCGCACCGTCAATTTCCCACGGGAGGGGACAGAAAGCATGGGAAGAACGCAGAGCGTGGCTCCCGCTGGTCTGTTCGACCGCATGCGGCATGAGGCCCCGAGCATCGAATCCGCTGACGACTATCGCAACGCGGTCCTGCTCGATCTGCAGGATCTGCTGGGGACCATTCGCCGCTGGACACCGGTGGAACTTGCCGAATTTCCAGAGGTGAACCGCTCGGTTGTGAACTTTGGAGTCGCGCCGATCACAGGCCGCATCGTCAGTCGTGACACGGCCAATGAACTCGCCCGGGAGGTGCGTGCGTGCATCCTCCAGTTCGATCCGCGATTTGACCCTGCGAGCTTTGAAGTCAGACCGATCCTCGATTCTCAGCGAACTCCATTGGATGCGCTCACGATTGAACTGGAGGGAAATCTCCGAGGGCTTCCGAAACCGGTTCCCTTCTTCGTCCGCGTCGCTGCCGATCTGGACAGTGGACTCTTCGTCTTGATTCCGGAGACCGCTGCCGCATGACGCCGCTTCTGCTCGATTACTACAACCGTGAGCTGCAATACCTCCGCGAGATGGGACAGGAGTTCTCACGTCGGCATCCGAAGGTCGGTGGCCGGCTGGGGCTTCACGGCAATGACTGTTCCGACCCGCACGTCGAACGTCTCCTGGAAGGCGTGGCCTTTCTGGCAGCACGTGTACACCTCAAGATCGATGCTGAGTTTCCCACATTCGTCGACGGGCTGGTTAATCTCGCGGCGCCGCATCTGTCGGCACCCGTTCCATCTGCGATGATTGCACGCTTCGAGCCTGATGAAGATCAGGGTTCGCTCGCGGAAGGTGTCAAGGTTCCCCGAGGCACCAGTCTCAGGTCGCGTGTCGATGGCTCGCGGACGTTGTGCGAATTCCGAACGACGCGATCAATCGATTTGTGGCCGATCGCCATGCTTGGTGCAGAGTATCAATCCAGAATCTCATCTCGTTCCAGTCGCATCCCGGGATTTGGGTCTGCGGGATGCTGGCTCGAACTGTCTTGCCGTGTGACATCGGGACTGCTCACCAGCGACGTGCAGCTCGACCATCTGCCGGTGCAATTGACGGGGGACGCGGGTCAGGCTGCACGTTTGTATGAGTTGTTGCTCGCAGGCCAGACGCGCATCCTCCTCCGCAATGATCGCAATGACGGAGCGACGTTGCCGGTCCCAGCATCTGCCCTCGTCCCGACAGGATTCTCTGACACGGAATCCCTGTTCCCCGAAGACTTGCGAGTTTCCCGCGGGCACCGCTTGCTGACTGAGTATTTCCTGCTGCCTCAGAAGTTCCTGGGATTTGAGATTCGTGGTCTCCAAGATGCCCTTCACGTCTTGGAAACGGACCGCTTTTCCATTCTGCTGTTATGCGAACAGGAAGACCCCTACCTTGAGCGGCGGATCACTCGACGCGACTTCGAGCTGTTCTGCACCCCGGCGGTGAACATCTTTCCGAAACGTGCTGACCGTTGTCAGGTCAATCCTGCAAAGCGGGACTTTCATGTGCTCCCGGATCGAAGTTGTCCGACCGACTACGAAGTGTGGCGCATCGCAGACATCACCGGATTTGTCGGCTCACAGAATGATCGCCTTCCATTCGTACCAGCGCATGGAGTCAGACCTTCGGGAAGTTTGTCAGGCAAGTTTGGACTGTACAGTCAGGAACGACGGACACGTGTCCCCTCGTCGCCTTTGCAACGTCGATCCGAGAACGACGATGAAGATCTCGGTACGGAAGTATTCCTCACTCTTTCCGGACCGGATGGCGGTCCGATGACAGAGGATCTCAGACAAATCGCCGTCAGTACGTTCTGCACGAATCGTCGTCTCGCGGCACGCTTGAACACGGGGGCACAGTTTGGCGTCGACGTCTTTCTCCCCGTCCGATGCATCACAGCCGTGGCTGGTCCAACTGCTCCTCGTCCTCCGCTGGTGTTCGGTGGCCGCGAATCTGGTTGGAAGTTTCTGAGCCATCTCTCACTCAACTATCTGAGTCTGCTCGACTCGGAACCGGGCGAACATCCGGCCGCTCTCGGGGAGTTGCTGCGACTCTATTCGCGGCCGGATGACAGAGCCGCACGACGCGAGATCGATGGACTGAAAGCGATTCGCGCCCGCTCGACTGTCGCACGACTCCCGTTACCCGGCCCACTGGTCTTCGGTCGCGGTCTGCAGATTGAGATTCACTGCGATGAAGACTGCTTCGCCGGCGAACGCAGCTTCCTGTTCGCAAGTGTGCTCGAGCAGTTCCTGGCAGAGTATGTCACCATCAACTCCTTCACGCAGGCTGCTCTTCACACCAAACGAGGCGAGGTTTACCAATGGCCGCCACGGACTGGGCAACACCCGACACTCTGACGAAGTTGTCACAGCGACCGCAGGACTTCGAACTCTTTCAGGCATTGCGTCTGATTGACGCAGCAAGTCCGGACCTGCCGCAGCTGGGAGAGGCTGCCGGTCCGCACGATGAATCGGTCCGCATCGGAATCGATCCGTCACTCGTCTTTGCAGCTTGTGACTTGAGCACCGATGCGACATCCGAAGAAGATTCTGCGGGGAGTTCGCGAACACCGCGTTTGCACTCGCGTGGATTTGGACTGTTAGGGCCACACGGACCGCTGCCGCTCAGTGTCACGGAGTCCATCCGGGCATCGCTGCTCCATGAGAAGGATGCAGCCCCGTTGCACTTTGTGGAGATGTTGCAGCACCGAATGGTGATGCTGTTTTACCGAGCCTACATGCAGTCGCGGGCGGCCATTCAAGCCGACCGACCTGACTCGGATCGATTCTCACTGTATTTGGGAGCGATCTTCGGTCGTCACCCGGCCCTTGCAGATCGCGATGATTTCGCCGACTCATCCCGACTTTACTTCACAGGACGATACGCAGCAGGAACGCGCTCAGCCGAAGCGCTCGAGGCGATCATCGCCCATGAGTTCAACGTACAAGTCGACATCACACCATTTGCACTCGGATGGCTGAATCTGAATCCTCGCGTCCAGACTGCACTGGGGCGACCGGGAGAGGCTGCCGCATTGGGAGTCGCGACGATCGTTGGTGAGCGTGTCCAGGATCGACAGTCGCACATTCAGCTCAGGCTGGGTCCGCTCCCGCTGTACCGATTTCAGCAGCTTCTCCCCTCTGGCGAGCAGTTCGCTTCTCTCGCGGCGATGGTGCGAGAGTTCACGCGGGGAGAACTGTTTTGCAAAGTCCAACTCGTACTGCTGCGAGACGAGGTCCCTCCCACGATCCTGGGGCAACAGGGATGCCTGGGGCGCGTCAGCTGGCTGGGAAGTCCGCCGTCCGGACAGGATGCAGCCGATGCCGAGTTTTCGCTTTGCTGAGCTTTAGTACGTCCGTCAAACGTGACCGTTATGCAGCATCGCTGTCGCTGGAGATCGCACGCCCGGAGGCCAAAGCCTTGCGGTGATCAACCCGGCCCAACGCGACTTTGGTCTTTTCGCCCATCCATCGCAGCTTGTTGCGAATCGTATTGTGTTCGGTCGGCGCGCCGAGCAGTTCGATGTTGGATTTCCCCATGTAATCTCGGGCCGCAGATCGCAGCTTGTTGACGTTCTCGATGTAATGCATGGCCTCGAACTGCCAATACTTGGAAAGCTGACGGCGATCGTCGAACATGTTTAAAAGATCGGAGTGGTCACATGCCGTCACCATGTAGCACCCCAGCAGGGGACAGACCTTGAAGATGCCTGCGTCCGGACTGTTGAGATACGGCTGCGCCTCCTGCATCTCTTTGTGTTCATCAAGGGCGAACTGAAACGTGATGTAGGCCTTGACCATCGCCTTGGCTTGAGTCAGGGCTGCGTGCGAACCGACCCCGCCATCGGCCAGGAGTGTGAGCAGTTTCGCACCAAAGGTCGCGGTCTGAATTTCGACGAGATCCTTCTGTGCTTCCATTCGCTTTTCGAGGTAGGCCTGAACCGCCGCAATGGCTGCCCGGATGTCGGTTGCCTGACCGCTGCACGCTTGGAGGTAACCCGGAAACTGAGCCTTGTCCCGAGTCATGTCGAGGTACTTCTTCCACTGCCACGCTGTTTTCAGACCGTCATAAATCACTCCGAAGAACGGAACTAACTCGGTGAGGTCCGGTGTGGGAATCCCACAGGCTGACAGGAACGAGCTCCCGGCCGATCCGGCCTTGCCGGCGATCACATCGACCACGGAGTTTCCGTTACCGCTGCTGTGAATCGACTCATGGCTTCGTTGAATTCCTCCGCGGCCAAATATTTTGGCTTCACGCCAGGCAACCGTGTCCCAGCGAAACTTCAGCGTCTGTCCTTGCAACAACTGTTTCAACCGGTGTTGGCGTTCCGCCTTGATGGCATCCGCCAGATCCTGCGTCTCGACCCCTTGAACAGCCCACGACTCAATTCCGAAGAACGGAAGTTGGGCCAGGTCCATAATCTGATCGTCAGCAGACGCCAGATTGAAGATCTGACTCATCAGGACTTCAAAGATATGCCCCTTGTTGCGGCAATAGGTTTCAAATCCTCCTTCTCGCGTCGAGCGATAGATCTCGACAGCACTCATCAGGATGACAAGGTTCTCGGTTGTGGAGACCTCGTGATACTGGTTCAAGGCGGAGTCCACCGCTCGGAGGCGAGGGCCACGGATACTGAACAGGATCGAAGTCTTGTCCTTCCATTCCTTGACCGACATCAGACCGGGAACTGCCATGAAGATTGCCTCTCATCGTGAAGGACAAGACAGACGGGGAGCGCAAGCGCGGTACGCGTTACCGTTATCATCGGCCATCAACTCATGGCCGAACGAACAATTGATCCACAGGAGGACGTACAACCCCACCGGCTCAATTGCTACGACCGGTGCTTTCGGCAACGAAAGCCTAGACGCGTCATCTGATTGATGAGGGATCTGGAGAAGAGCCCCCAAATCGCATTAACTTCTGCCTAGCGTTACACGCACAGCTTGAAGACGACAGCATCCTTCTGATTCTTCTTCACTTCATACATCAGAGAATCGGCCCCTCGAATCATTTCGTCGACCGTCATCGGGACACTTTCGTAGACAGCAACGCCGATACTCAATGTCACCGGCCATTGATTGGCATCCATCACCTCCGCGAGGCGTTCACGAATCCGGCCAACCACGATTTCGGCCCCATCCCGATTCGTCGCCGGCATCAGAATGGCAAACTCATCCCCCCCGATACGGGCAGCTGTGTCATCCGCCCGGAGACTCTCCTGCATCGTTTGAGCGACTTCTTTCAGCAATCGATCACCCACACAATGCCCGAAGCGGTCATTCACCTGTTTGAAGTTGTCACAGTCTATGTAGGCAACAGCCAGTGGATCCCCGGTCCGCTGGGCGCGATGATGCTCTCGCACTGCCTGGATATGAAACTCACGTCCATTAGAGAGACCGGTCAGCGCATCAATTCGTGCCAGTGAAGCCTCACGCTCGTACGCCGCTCGCAGACGCATCAGGACGCTGATGAGCACCAGGTAAAAGATGAGGTGACTCGCAGAAATCCAGATCTGCGTACCGGTAATCGATGGACGCTCCAGGAGCACCAGATCATCAACCATCCAGACCGTACAACATGCGATTGCCAGGACAACGGCAATCGCAGTCCGCCCACACCAGCAAACCATCATGATGCAGGGCAAGTAACAGATGATCAGCGGGTACTCATCGCCCGTCAGATAATCCGCAGCGGCAACGAGTGTGGAGAACACGAAAGCCCAACTGAGGACGTGCTCGCATCGCCAACGACATCTGTCGAAGACAGATTTTGCGTGTGATCCAGATTCAGATAATGACGATTGCATCGATTCTGATGGACAGATGTGTGTACGGAGCAGTCCATGAACGCAGTCGTCCAAACATAGGACATAAAATCCAGGATTCGTGTGAAAACAGTCAGAGATTCGGCTGTGTGAACGATTCACTCAGAGGACTTCAAAGGGCTGAACTAGCGTCTCAGGTGGACTCGGAACGGATCAACCAACACTGATGTGAGTCAGGCCGAAGCGCTGAGGACATCGTCACAAATCAAGCGTGTCGATAACCACCAATCGTCAGCTGGTGATCCAAGCTTCCACAGGTGCTGCCCATGAAGTCGACTTATGCCATCGGCACGGCAATCGCGAGGATGACCGTCGTGACCATGCTGATCACGCTGAGGATTGCAAGAAGTACTGTCCAGGATTTGAGAGACTCGGCCTCAGTCAGGCCTCCCATTTTGGTGAAGATCCAGAAGCCGCTGTCGTTCATCCAGCTGCCCATCAATGAGCCTGCTCCGATCGCGGTGGCAAGATAGACCGGGTGATAGCCGAGCGAGGCATCCCCCGTCATCATCGCGGCCAGCATGCCGGAGGCGGTGATCATGGCCACGGTGCTCGACCCTTGAGCGACCTTGAGCAGGGCCGCAACAAAGTACCCCAACACGAGGAACATCATTCCACTGACGTTGCCGCTGTCTGATTTGAACATCGCTTCGATTGCGGGACCGATATTGGCCGCCTTGAGCATCGCTCCAAAGGCACCGCCGCCGCTGGTAATGAGAATGATCACCCCCCCGCTCATCAGCGAACGCTCGACCGTTTCGCTGAGTTGCTCCAGCGTCGGCTTGCGGACCATCATGACGAGCCCAATCGAGACTGCGGTCGCTACGAGCATGGCCAGGTTGGGGTTGCCAAGGATGGATGTGATGGGGAGTAGTTTGTCCCAGATGCTCATTGTCGCCCCAGCCGCGAGCTGATCCGCAGACGTTGAGAGCGTTTTGGCAACGGTGTTCGACGAGATAAAGAGCACCGGCAACACGACAGGCATCAACGAGAGGCCCAGCGGAGGCAGTTCGTCGTCTGTGGGAGCTGTTGATTCGTTCCCGGTTCCAAATTCCCGGAAGGGGACGTGTATCCTGTTATCCATGAACCGGGATGCAAACAGTCCCACGATCGCAGCTGGGAGTGCGACAGCCGTTCCCCCGAGGATCATCGCCCCAATGTCGATCCCGAGGTTATCCGCCATCAACAGTGGACCGGGAGTCGGCGGCACAAGTGTGTGCGTGATGGCGCCGCCACACGCGATTGCCAACAGCGAGAGCAGGTAGTTCTTCCCGGTTTTCTTGTACAAAGACCGTGCCAACGGCACGAGGAGATAAAACACGGTGTCGAAGAACACGGGAACCGCGAGTACGAAACCGCTCAACATCAATGCCCACGGAGCCCGTTTCTCTCCCAGCACGCGGATGAAGAACTGCACGATCCGATCTGCAGCGCCGCTCGCCATCATGCATTCACCTATGACAGCAGCCAGCGCGATCACGATCCCGATGTTGCCGGCTGCAGTGCCAAATCCCTCGGCCACGCGGCTGATCTTTTCACCTGTCTTACCGGGCGCCATCAGGCTCACGACGATCGCCGCCGTGATGAGAGCAATGAACGCATTGATCCGCAGGACCATGATCATGCCGATCACGGTCGCCACACCCACCGCCAACGTGATCAGAGGATAATACTGTTCCAAGACGTGCTCCTCGGCTGCCTGTTGACCATCGTGTTTGGAGAAATCAGTCGCTCATCACGTGCGGATGTGCCACCAGTTGACTCGACCGCGACGCGTGCGTCAAACGAGTACGGCGTGTGCTTTCGATTCTGTCTCCCGCATTGTAGGATTTCGTTTTGTCAATCCTTTGATGAAGGCATCATGTCCAGTCCGGCGACTCAGCAAGAATTCACTCCAACGACACAGTCCGAACTTGCGCGGTATGTGGCAGCGAATGCGGCTGAAACCCGTCAACCTCTCTCACCGGTTGGGGGACGGACTGCTGTGCATCAGGGGTATGAGCTGCCCGCGGAGACGACGCTTGTCGCAATGAGTGACTTGACGCACATCATCGACTACCCGGCTCGCGATATGACCATCACTGTCGAAGCGGGCTTTCGGATCGAGGACTTGCAGTCGGTTCTGGCCGAGCAAAAACAGCGACTGCCACTCGATCTCCCGCAGGCCCATCGGGCAACGATCGGCGGGGCCATCGCCACCAATACGAGCGGACTTGGTCGATTCGGCAACGGCACCTTCCGCGACTACGTGATCGGCATCTCCGCAGTCGATGGTCAGGGTCGTCTGTTCAAGGCGGGGGGACGGGTCGTGAAGAATGTGGCAGGTTACGACCTGTGCAAACTGCTCGTCGGCTCGCTCGGCACCCTGGCGATGATCACACAAGTTACGCTCAAACTTCGCCCGCTCGCAGCGACCAGGCGGTTTGTCTGGTCGACTTTTCCGACGACCTCCGCGATGGATGATGTCCTCGAAAGAATGCTTCGTTCTGCCACTCGACCGACCGCCGTCGAGGTTCTGTGTCCGACGGTTGCCTGGCAGGTTAAAGGCGAAACCAAACTGGATCTCCCCGTTGACCGATACGTCCTTGCCATCGGCTACGAAGGCACAGAGACCGAGACGAGTTGGCAGTCCGCCACTTTTCGCGATGAACTCGCGGGCACGGGGGTTGAACATGTCGTCACGATCGACCCGGAGGATTCAACTTCTTTGTGGTCTGCACTCACGGAATATCCGGCTGCGTCTGACGATCCACTGACATTTCAGGCCAGCCTCCTGCCATCCCGTGCGATGGAGTTTGTCGAGCGTGCACATGCTGCGGGAATCGCAGTTCAGTGTCACGCGGGGAACGGCATCATTCATGGCCACTTACCCGATGAGTGTACATCGGGAGCTCAAGCCAACGAGTTGCTTGCCCCACTTCGCGAACTTGCCGAAACCGTCGGTGGCTCTCTCGTTGTGCTCAACTGTGATGACGAATGGAAGTCCGTTGTTCCCCTCTTCGGCAAACCGGGCCCAACATGGCGTCTGATGCAGCAGGTGAAGGAGGCTCTCGACCCACATGATATCATGAGCCCGAACCGCCTTTGGCCTTCTTCGCTGACAACCTCGAACTGACATCATTTTTCGACGTCTGTACTCTTCCGTCATGACCGACTCAAATCTACAGAGTGATACCCAACCCGGGGCAGCAATCGACTATGAGCGGTTCCTTGACTGCGTGCACTGCGGCCTGTGCACGTCAAAGTGTCCCACGTATCTGGAAACGGGCAATGAGAACGACAGCCCACGGGGTCGCATCTACCTCATGAGAGCTGTCACCGACGGGAGGGTCGATCTGACAAGTCATGTGGCTCGTCACCTGGAACTCTGTCTCGACTGCCGCAGTTGTGAGACAGCATGTCCTTCCGGAGTCCAGTATGGACGACTGATTGAGCCGTTCCGCGTCGATATGCAACGGCGAGGTATCAAGTCCGATCAGTTGTCTGTTCCCCGCTGGTTTCAACGCTATGTGCTTTACGGAATCTTCCCTTACGCAAACCGGTTGCGACTGTCGCTCCTGCCAGCCAGGGTCATGCAACTGTTGAAGATCGATCGCGCCGCAGAGAGCATCGGCCTCACCGGACTTCTCCCGACTCCCCTTCGCAGGATGCAGCGACTTCTCCCGCCGTTAGAGAAGGCCTTGCCTCAACTTCCGGAGATACTCCCAGCCAAGGGACCCCAGCGAGCACGGGTGGCCATGTTCACCGGCTGCGTGGCCGACGCTATGTTTCGTCAGGTTCACTGGGCAACTGCACGCGTTCTTCAGGCTAATGGCTGTGAAGTGCTCATCCCTCGCACACAGGGCTGTTGTGGTGCGATTCACTATCACAGCGGAGCGGCTGGTCCCACCCTCGACTTCGCCAGACAAAATGCAGATGCCCTCCTTTCCAGCGAAGTCGATGCGATCATCGTCAACGTGGCCGGCTGCGGATCGATGCTCAAAGACTACGGCCACATTGCCGACGAGTTGGGGGCAAACGACGATCGATTCGCTCGTTTCGCGTCCAAAGTCAAGGATGTGACCGAATTCCTGATGGAACTCGGCCCGGTCGCTCCCACGACCCCGGTCCCACTCAAGGCGACGTACCACGATGCGTGCCACCTCTGCCATGCCCAGAAGATCACCGAACAGCCGCGTCGATTACTGAGCATGATCCCCGGTCTCGAACTGCTACCGCTCGATGAGTCAGACATCTGCTGCGGCGCAGCCGGCAGCTACAATCTGACGGAACCGGAAATGGCGGACCGATTGGGAAAACGCAAAGCAAACAACATCCGCACGACCGGAGCAGAAGCCGTCATCTCAGCCAATGCCGGCTGCACACTTCAAATCCAGGCCCTCCTCCGCGAAACCGGCCACCCACTCCCTGTTCTGCATCCAGTCGAACTCTTGGATCGTGCCTACGGCTAAACCACATACATTCACCCTATGCTCATCACTAAACTCGATCTGCTTTTATTCTCACAAAACGGGCTCAGCTGTTACTGATCAGAACGCAGTTGGAGAACCTGCGACATAAGGCGGTAACCAGACTTCTGTACATCGAAATCGGTCGAAGTGAGATTCGAACACATGCCCATTTGCGTGTAATCCGGTGAATTTACGGCGTTGCGTAGAGTATCGGTTAGTCGTTTGTTACGGGCACAACTCCGGAGTGTTTCATTCTCCCTTCTGATGATCCCCAATGTGGGTCCATATCAATGAGAGACAGAGAAAGAATGGTCGTTTTCCTTCCGCAACACACAGTTCATCATCTCGCGTGCCTGATTTGTTTGTTCTTGCTCAGTTGCGATCAGCAGCAGGGTGATCCAGTCGTCCAGTTTGAGGAGGACAATCCGGAGATGAGCGCCGCAATCGAGGAGGCGCGACAGTCGTTGGCGACCTTCATCTCACATCTCGAAGAGGACCCCACTGACGAGACTGCTCTCATCAAAGCTCCAATTGATACCGGGAGCCAGGTTGAACATATCTGGGTAGGCAATCTGCAATTCGATGGGCAGCAGTTCACCGGTCAGTTTGCCAACGAACCGTTCGACCTGTCCAGATACAAACAGGGAGATACGGTCTCTGTCCCACAAGCCGACATCTCAGACTGGGCCTTCATCGATGGCAACGAGATGATCGGTGGGTATACTATCAAGGTCATGGAAAAAAGAATGACCGAGTAGCTGATCAGTCCGATCAGATTGAATCTACGGAAGGAACGAAGACTCTCAGGCCGACTCGAATGCAGTCAAAGCATCCAATGGCTCGACTCCGTTGAACTCCTGCCCGCGTAGCCGTAGCATCACCAGAGACCGGTCGCTGACGCTCGCGGCTCAGAGGTGTTTCTCTCTCCTCCTCCGCGCGTCACCGCGACTTCAGTGTCTCCGCAGTGATCGAATAAAGGTGGGAAAGCCATCCGCCAATGGCCAACAGCCAAATGCAAGGAGCAACCATGTCTGAGAACAGCAGCGCCATCCAGTCCGTCCTCCACGAAACTCGCACGTTCCCGCCCTCTGAGGAGTTCAGCAAGCACGCCATCATTTCCTCAGAAGAACAGTACGAGCAGATGTGGAATCGGGCCAAGGATGACCCGGCCGGCTTCTGGGGGGACATCGCTCAGACGGAACTCGACTGGTTCAAGATGTACGACTCGGTGATGGACGGCAAGATGCCGAACACCAAGTGGTTCACCGGCGGCAAGATCAACGTCAGCTACAACTGTCTCGACCGGCACCTCACGACGTGGCGGAAGAACAAAGCGGCCATCATCTGGGAGGGGGAAACCGGTGAGGTTCGGACCTTCACCTACCAGCAGCTGCATCATGAGGTCTGCAAGTTTGCGAGCGTGCTTGACAAGCTGGGCGTCGAGGCGGGCGATCGTGTTACGCTCTACATGCCCATGATCCCCGAACTGGCGATCGCCATGCTGGCTTGTGCACGGGTCGGAGCGACGCACTCCATCATCTTCGGCGGCTTCAGTGCGGATGCGATTGCGGACCGCAACCACGATGCGCAGTCCAAGCTGGTCATCACGGCTGACGGTGGCTGGCGGCGCGGTAAAGAAGTTCCTCTGAAAGTGAACGTCGATGCCTCGATGGAAAAATCCCCGTCGGTCGAGAAAGTGATCGTGGTTCGGCGGACGGGAGGGGACGTCAACATGCAGGACGGACGCGATTACTGGTGGCACGACCTGATGGAAGACGCCGTCGCTGACCGCGAGTGCACACACCTCGACAGCGAACACCCGCTGTTCATCCTGTACACCTCCGGCTCCACCGGCAAACCCAAAGGCGTGCTGCACACGACTGCCGGGTATCTGCTGGGCACGACGATGACCTCCCGGTGGGTGTTCGACCTCAAAGCTGAAGACACCTACTGGTGCACGGCGGACATCGGCTGGATTACGGGGCACTCTTACATCGTGTACGGTCCGCTCTCCAACGGAGCGACCACCATGATGTACGAAGGGGCTCCCAACTGGCCGGACGAGGGCCGCTTCTGGGAGATGATCGAACGTCACAAGGTCAACATCTTCTACACGGCCCCGACCGCCATCCGTGCCTTCATCAAATGGGGCGATCAGTGGCCCGAGCAGCATGACCTGTCCTCGCTGCGCCTGCTAGGCACGGTCGGCGAGCCGATCAACCCCGAAGCCTGGATGTGGTATCACAAGATGATCGGAGCCGAACGCTGTCCGATCGTCGACACGTGGTGGCAGACGGAGACGGGCGGCATCATGATCTCGCCGCTTCCCGGCGTAACCGCGACCAAGCCTGGTTCCTGTACCAAACCATTGCCGGGTGTGGTCCCCGCCATCGTGACGGAGAAAGGCGAGCCGCTCGGCCCCAACGAGGGGGGGCTGCTCGTGATGACACAACCCTGGCCACACATGCTTCGCACGCTCTATGGGGACCATGAGCGTTTCGTCGAGACGTACTTCGCCAAGTTCGATGGGAAGTACTACTTCGCTGGCGACGGGGCCCGCAAAGACGAGGATGGATACTACTGGGTGATGGGCCGCGTGGACGACGTGCTCAACGTCAGCGGTCACCGCCTCTCCACGATGGAAATCGAGAGTGCCCTCGTCTCACACGAAAGTGTCGCAGAGGCAGCCGTCGTCGGCTTCCCGCACGACCTCAAGGGGGAAGGCATCTGCTGTTTCGTGATCCCCAAAGGCGAAGTCGCTTCCGGAGACGCTGCAGTCGCTGCTCAAAAAGAGTTGATTGCCCACGTCAGAAACCAGATCGGCGCAATCGCCACACCCGATCAGATTCGCTTCACGTCAGCCCTGCCCAAGACTCGCTCGGGCAAAATCATGCGCCGCCTCCTGCGGGACATCGCCGCCGGCCGCGAATCCGCCGGGGACACCACAACCCTGGAAGACTACTCCGTCCTCGCCAAGCTCCGCGATACAGACGAATAATGACAGCATGCGGTCGCGGCAGGCTGGACCTGTCAAGTGGAGTGTGGGGGTGAGTACGTTTTCATGGTTTTCGAATTGGGGGTGGTGACGGGCGGCGTTGCGACGGTGGATCAGTCTGAGATGCGCGGGATGGGGACCGCATGAACGACTTCCGGTGCGGCCTCTCTTCGACGTGGCGTGCGTCAGCGACGAGTTCTTAGGGTGAACTGCGAGCGGTCGACAGCTCAAGGGTATCGAACAGAGGGGCCACTGCCTGCCGCGCGTCACAGCTCCCCATTTCTTTTCTGGTGTGATGAACGTGAGCGGGGCATAGTGAGTCGCCTGGAGGGTCGTTGTTCGATGGGATCAGCGGGTCATGTTCGTTGCTCCTTGAGGAGCTGGGTTCGTTCAGCGGCGAGTGAGGCGCGGCTCGCCGATTTCCGCAGCGATCTTCACTGAACTGATCGTCGCCACGCCTCGGAGCAACTGCAGGACCGTGTCCAGCGGAGCCAGTGCTGTCGTCACCAACAGTTCCTCAATGTCAGCCGTCGGTCGCAGCCGCCATCGCATTCCCCACCAGCGGCGCCAGCGTTTTCGTGAACATCGCCACATGCTCCGCATAAACCGGAGCCACATCATGCAGCATCACACAAAACGACTGCGAAAGATCGACCGGTGGAAGCTTCAAGGGCATCGTGAGTCTGCAATCGAGGAGACGTATTCAGGAATCCATTGTGCGATGGATGGCGGAGGACACCCTCGCGGAAAGTCGGCGAAAATGTAACCAAACTCGGCAACCCGCTCCACATCAATTCAGCTGGCAGGCAAGAGCTGACTTCACATCAAGTTACCGAGGACCAATTACCCCGGTTTCTCAATCAGGCATCGGTGGACAAGCTGACGGGCACCATCCGAATGTGAGGTGTTCTGCTACGAGTGAAACGCAACTTCCTGTGACCCACTCACAGATAAAGTTTCGCCCCTTCGTGGCTGAAAGTGAAACCCAGCCTTTGATACAACCCGTGGGCTTCCGTTCGCCGTTTGTCCGTTGTGAGTTGAACACGTCGGCAATCGCGTTGTCTGGCCTCGTCAATCGCCCATTGGAGCATCATGGTGCCAATACCTCGTCTGCGGTGTTCGGCTGCAACATGGACTGCCTCAATCGGGGCGCCCCTCCCCCGCCAGGTAGGTCAGGAAGATCAAGTGAAATGTGCCAACGACAGTTCGATCGATCTCGGCGACCATGAGATAATAATTGGGATTCGAATCAATAGTCGCGAATGCCTGCAAGTATGTACGCGGCAGAACACTCGGCAAGTCCCGACGTCTGTATCCTTCAGGTCCCCCCGCATTAGCCAGCCTGACGATCGCATCCACGTCCTGCTGCACGGCCTTACGGATGGTGACGCGAAGATCCTGCATGAGATTCGCTCCTAACCCGGAGGTGTTTTAAGTGGATGGAATTGTTCGGGACTGCAACTCGCCAAGGCTTGTTGAGACGTGTCTCCTTCCGTGGGAGACATGCTATCACGCCATACTTATTCACCGCTCCCAATCATGAATCCGGAAACTTTCTGAATTCGGAGAAAATCGCTGTAAGGTTTCTGGATGTCGCTCGTACTGTTGGTGACAGAATGATTTCGTGGTCATTAGAGACACGCAGGCATGCCTGCTGTCTTCCCCGTCGGTTTGTGGCCGCTCTGCTTGTTGACACGGCGACAGCAGGGTCACGTTTGCAAACATCTGACACTCCGACGGTCCTGGCCGCGCCGCCTGATCACCGCGAAGACGTTCTGTCCCCGAACCGGCCGGTCCACCTATTTCTGAGACGATGCGTTTCAGACAGACGTCCAAACTACTCGACAAACATCAGAGCCGCGACCGTCAGGAAGTCGGCCACGCTCGCACATGGATCGCGACGTGATCTCTGCGAAGCGAACCGTCATCCCCGCGGAGCAAAACGTCATCCCCGCGACGGCGGGGATCCAGATCAGCGTTGAAACGACGGAAAACACATGAGGCCACTCACCGTGCTCACTGGATTCCCGCATGCACGGGAATGACGGTGATGGACGTGTTATCCGCTTAGGACCACTCTCCCTCGCGAGATGTCACTCGGACGAACTTCCCGGTGAGTGGCCTGAACTCATACTGACAGACAGGTGAGCACGAGTCGGGTGCATGATGCAACGCAAAATGCACCGCCATCCATTGGTGCATTCCACTTCGCTTCATGCACCATACATCAGTGACAGCAGGGTGAGCATGCCGTTCATGGTCTCCGCATCTCAAGACTCTGATTGAAACTGCCATGATTGCCGACCTCATTGACAGCTCACAGCGATGCTGACTGTTTGGTTCACGTCTCCTCGAATCCACGTCAACCCCCGCATGCTTGCCCTGCTGTGCGATGCAAGCATGGCACCCGGCACCCGGCACCACCCAAAGTCGCCATCACGCTCCGCCGTGATGAGCGGATCAAGTGGACGCCTCCGACAAGCTCGTACCCGCCCCAGCGTCATCGACATCTCGCGGAGCGAGATGACGACTTTAAGCACCCAACACGTGCGTCGCGGGTGCCATGCTCACATCGCGCAGCAGGGTGAGCATGCCGTTCATGGTCTCCGCATCTCAAGACTCTGATTGAAACTGCCATGATTGCCGACCTCATTGACAGCTCACAGCGATGCTGACTGTTTGGTTCACGTCACCTCCAATCCACGTCAACCCCCGCATGCTTGCCCTGCTTCGCGATGCAAGCATGGCACCCGGCTTCGGTTATGAAACGTTGTAAGTATGAAGTTGGCCTTGATCATCAATCACGGTAAACACTTCAGCAGATTCCCATTCCTTAAACCTCGCGTTGTTTCCGGGTAGATCAAACTGACAGATGATTGGAAGTGGCAACATCATTGGTTCACGGAAATCGTAAACCGTCACTTGATAGGGACAGGCCCAGTAGCACCCAACGATCGCCAGTTTAGTCGTGTCATGCGATGGATGGAATTCGGTCCAAATGAAGTCGCCGCCTTCTGATGCGAAGCCAGCAATTCTCCGTTCTGTCAAGTCGATGACAGATTGCCCTTCAAGGTCTTCCGGAAACAGCAGGTAGTCATGGTTGTTTCGTGCTACCCAGGAAAAGAACAGGCGGTCATCATTGCGTTTTATCGTTGCGAGGACTTCTCCGGTTCCGATCTTGCGGACGATGGCGACGACAATCGAAGGAAACTTTGGATCGGCGGTGGTGCCGAAAACGTCGGTGACCAACAAATATTTCCCACAAGGAGACGTCACTTCCTGGTGCTCGTCGCACATGATGAACGACGGGTCGAATTCACGCTCCATTGCAGAACGAATGCGTTGAATCTCATTCGTCATTGAACATCAGGCCGAACTAGTGTTTATTCGGAATGATTCGGGATAACGCGCGCACGTTATTCGGAAATGATGGTGGCGGGTGCTATGCTCACATCGCGTAGCAGGGTGAGCAGGCCTTCGATGGTCTCTGCATGTCAAGACTCTGGTTGAAACTGCCATGATTGCTGACCTCATTGACAGCTCACAGCGATGCTGACTGTTTGGTTCACGTCACCTCGAATCCACGTCAACCCCCGCATGCTTGTCCTGCTTCGCGATGCAAGCATGACGCCCGCGTTCACCGGGCGGCGGTGAACGACCTTAATTTCACCACCAGCGCTGCCCGCCGCTCCGGTGCAACGTGTTGTTAGGCCTGACTCGCTTCCAAAACCTCGGCTGCTGGAATGTCATTGGAAATTACGTAAACCCCAAGGCGGTGCCGGCCACACGCGCTCAACAATTCCGGAGGCAATTCCAACTCCATCTGATCTTGGTCCATACGCACCTCGACGAACAGACGAAGCGACAAACCCCCACCTCTCATTGCTGTCGTTACTGCCGACGGTCTCTGATCAAAAAACTTGGCAACAGACCGAAAGGCATCTCCGACCCCCGCGAAAAATGCTTCGGACTGTGCCCCAGCATCTGCCGACTTGTCGACGTGGTTATAGTCGCTGTGGCGAACTACCGCAAAGTAAACCATCCCAGAAGCCCACTCGCCGCCATCTGCGCGGGTCGCCTCAACTTCGCCGGGCTGGATGGCGAACGGTGCGAGGAACTCGGCGGTGGTGACGCCTTCGCCGTCACCGCGGGAGGCTTGGAGGCCAATCATTACGGAACCGACCGACATCGTCTTCGTCCTATAGGCCTAACCAGTGTTTATTCGGAATGATTCGGGATAACGCGCGCATGTTATTCGGAATTGATGGTGCAGATCTCAGTCAAACGGTGGGGCAATTGTCCGCGCGATGACGAATTGACTTACTCTCATAAACTCCGTGTACGCATGCAGTTGTTCCGGCGTTCGACGATCCGTTGCCGAATGGGGCAGAGTCGGTGTCGGATCGATTTCCACTGAAGGTGGTCGTGATCACACTCGGGACGCTTGATGGTCAATTTGGTTTTCAAACAATGGAATCTCACTTCCTGACCAACATCAAACGAAAACGGGGGACTGACGTCCCCCGCTCGCCTGGTGTGGACCTGCCTCAGACCTGGCTGGCCTCGGGGACTTCGAAGCCGGTGCGGTTGTTGTCCTTGAGGAGGACGTTGGCCGCGTCGGCGAAGTCGCCTGTGTGGCGTTCGGTGGCCGGGTCGAAGGTGAGCTTCGGGCCGACCGTGTACTGGGCACCGTCTTCCGGGATGCCCACGCCGTCCCGCATGATCTCGTGCAGGCGTCCGAAATGTTCAGCGGCATCTTTGTTGTCGCCGAAGCGGCCCGCCTTCTCGTTGAACGGCACCTGCTCGCCGAGGCGGTAGGAGTTGTTCATGAGGTGACCGAGCACGCAGCCGTAGTGGGCGTCGTACACGTTGCCGTTGGCCAGCTTGGGATCGTTCTCACGGATGGCCGTGATGAACGCGGCCCAGTTGCCGCCGGGAGTGACGTCGCCCGGCTCGACCTCGAGCGGTTCGGGATCTCCGCCGCCGGGCGGATAGTACTTGTAACCGCCTTTGACGCCGTCGCCGTCGATGTGGCCGCCGTCCTCGAAGTAGTACTCGTTCTGGACCTGATGCTCGTATCCATCGTAGTTGACGTTACGGACGTTGAAGAACACCTGCTGTCCGTTGGGATACTCAGCCATGGCGAACATGGTGTTGGGCGTCTCACCCTGATCGTCCCACTGGAAGCGACCGCCGATCGCCATTGCGGTGACAGGGTGAGTCTGATCGTCATCGATCGCCCACCGGGCCACGTCGAGCTGGTGCGTCCCCTGGTTGTTGAGATCGCCGTTGCCCGACTTCCAGAACCAGTGCCAGTTGTAATGCACGTAGTTGGCGTGGAACTCCTTGATATCCGCAGGTCCCCGCCAGAGGTCCCAGTCGAGATTGGCCGGGGGATCGCTTACGGGCTTGAAGCCGATGCCGCCGCGCGGCTTGCAGCAGTAGCCATAGGAAATCTTGAGGCGACCGAACTTACCCGCTTTGATGTCCCGGTGAAGCCCTGCGATCTTGGCATCGCTGCGGCGTTGCGTGCCGTGCTGAACGACGACGCCGTACTTCTCCTGCGCAGCAACCGCGACGCGTCCTTCGCCGACGTCATGGCTCATCGGCTTCTCGACGTAGACGTTCTTGCCGTGCTGGGCGGCCCAGATGGTCATCAGCGAATGCCAGTGATTGGGGGTCGCGACGGAGATGGCATCGATGTTCTTGTCTTCGAGTGCACGGCGGACGTCTGTCAGCCCTTGCGGAGCTTTGCCGCTCTCCTTTTCGACGAAGCCGACAGCACGAGCGAGCACATCCGCATCGACGTCGACCACAGCGGCGACTTCGACATTGTCCTGCTCCATCCAGCCTTTCATATGTGACTGACCGCGTCCGTTCAGACCAACGACGGCGACCCGCACACGTTCACTCGCCCCCACAAAGTTGCCGGAAGCACGCGTGCCGGGGAGCAGCAGAGAGGCACCAGCTGCGGCAGAGGTTTTCAGAAAATTCCGTCGAGTCGCAAATGACATTAGTGTCTCCAGGGAGGGTGAGTTGGCAGGATCAGCGTCGGCGCAGCACGCCAAACGCGGGGATGACTGATTGAGTCATTGTATTCCGCTATCATACCCCGAAAAGGGGGCGATTTTCCAATGTTACAGTCCGGGAATAACGCTTTCCTCGAACAATTGAACAACCCGTGGGAACGTAGCTGATGACTTCGCAGGTGATGCCCGGGCGATACCGTCATTACAAGGGAAACGAGTACATCGTCCTCGGCGTGGCCCGTCACAGCGAGACCGAAGAGGAACTCGTGGTGTACCGTCAGGACTATGGCGACCGGAGTCTCTGGGTCAGGCCGTTGTCGATGTTCATCGAGTCGGTCGAAGTTGAGGGAGAGCGCATGCAGCGGTTCCAGTTGATTGGGCCAGACCATGAATAACCTGTTCGCTGACCTGCCCGCTGATCTGAAGTTGCCGGAAGAACTGGTTGAAGTCCTCAGCGAATCGAAGCATGTGCGAATCGAGCGGATCGTGTCGACAGGTCAGGTGAGTCCCGACGGATTCTGGTACGACCAGAATGAATACGAGTGGGTGGTGGTCCTCAAAGGGGCTGCCCAGTTGCAGTTCGAAGATGAACTCAGTCCGCGTTCGATGAAGCCGGGTGATCACCTGTTGATCCCAGCGCATCGCAGACATCGAGTCGTGATGACCTCGCCGAATGAGCCAACGGTATGGCTGGCGGTGTTCTTGACCGATTGATGTGCTGGGCGCTTCATCAAGGTTCTGTCAACAAAATAGTTTTCCTCTTTGAGAAACCATCAATCGCGAAATGATTTTTCTTGAACCGGTGGTCATGAGGTGTAAACTGACTGATGAAAGTCAAGCGTTGACTTGTGATGCATGACCTCTAGTTGGGAGGATGCCTATGCAAGATCCACCGTGGTGTTTTCGGTGAGAGAGCCTGTCTCAAACATTTGTGATGAGGCGAGTTCGGTTCACCCGCGAAGCGACACCCTGGCGACGTCTGGCGTGAATGCACTCAGCATCCCGTGCCCAAATGCGGCGCGAGCGTGATGTGAGGTTGGTCCGAGATGGGCCGTGCCTGTACAAGTTGGCGGTGGCTTCCGGCACTGGGCCGATGTGTTCTCTCAATCATCCATGAGGCTCTCGCCCGCTCATTGTGGCGAGAGCCTTTTTTGTTTCTTTCCAGCATCCCTGATCACTCGGCTGCGATTTCGTCCAGTTCCTTGAGTGTGAATCGCACGCTGAGGATGTAGGGTTCCTCACCCTTGTCCCAGTGGCCGTAGGTTGTGGTGACAAACGTGCCGTCCGGGAGAACTTCAACCGGCGGATAGGCACAGTCGGCCCCTTTGGTGTTGTCCTTGAGGCGGACGTAATACTGACCCGGTGCTCCACTCACGAGGTCGTCATAAGTTCCGACCCAGCCAACCCAGTCCCCTTCAAATGGACTCGGTCGTCCCTTCGCAGAACGGCTGCGGAAGGAAATGAACATTCGCCCGTCCGGCCCGTACTTTCCGGTGTGACGATCGCCGCTCAATGAGTCGGGCACCTCGCGGGGTTCGGTCCACGTTTTGCCTTCATCGTCCGAGAAGATGATGTGCGAGTTCTTGACTCGTCGGTTCTCCCGTAACAGCACCGCGATCTGCTTGCCATCGGGAGAACGGATCAGGCCCGGCTCACAGAGATGCACGTCGGTCGAGGACTGGATCGATTCCGGGAAGGACCACGTCAGCCCGCCATCGGTCGACAAGGTTTTGTACAAAGTGAACCGCACGGGGTCCTGTTGCTGGTTCTCGGCAGTGAAGTAACGCCCGTCGTCATGAAACATGGCCATGTAGTGACCGGCGCCTGTCTTCAGCGGTTCGAGACACCCCATCACGACGATCCCGCCCCAGTCGCCTGCAGGTTCAAGTTCGCTCCACGTTTTGCCGTCGTTCTCGCTGACCGCGAGTCGGGCCGGATAGAGTCCAGACCACATGATCAGCCGCTTGTTCCCATTTGCGTCGATGACACGATGAATCGTCGGCACCTCTCTGGAGGTCTTCCAGCTCTCGGGCGTGTCGAGCAGGCCGCTCCATGTGAGTCCGCCATCGGTGCTGCGCTGGTAACGGATGGCTCCGCGACCGTGTCCTTCCGGATAAACGATGAGCATCGTCCTGCCATCTTCGAGCAGCACTGTGGTGGGATGCCCGAGGTACTTTCCCGGTTCACGGTCGACCACGACCTGACGCTCCGTCGCATCGTTGAGATCAATCAGCGTGACCGACTCCGGCCACTCGGCTACGAGTGGCTGTGGCGTGATCACGAGCAGCGTCACGAAAGTGAGGAATGATTGTGGAGATCGTCGCATCATCTCTTTCTCGAAAACAGTAATACGGTAACTTCAGCCCTCGTTCCCAAACTCCAGTTTGGGAACGCCACACCACGAAACTATGTTTCGCGAATTGGGAACGGCGCATGTACCTCGATGCAGACGCGAAACGGAGTTTCTCGAAAGTGCGTTCCCAAGCCGGAGCTTGGGAACGAGAAATCGTCATCGGATCCCGCTCATCTGTGAAATCCGTGGTTGATTACTCCGGCAATGCACCTGCCTCCGGGAGCCCCGGCCATTTGCCGTCGACAATGGGATCGAGTTTGAGTTTCTTCGGATCGACGACCACGTGCTTGACACGTTTGCGATCCCAGGTGTAGGTGATGTGCACGAGACCGTCCGGTGTCTGGATGACAGCTGGATAGGAGAACTCCTCCTTCGGGGTGTTCTCCAAAATCAACGCCGCCTGCCAGTCGGTGCCGTTCTCGCTGACAGCGACGTTGAGCAGGTTGCGACCGCGCGGGTTGCCCGAGTTTCTCTGAGTGTGGTTGTACACCAGCAGATGCCGTCCATCTGTCAGCGTGACAGCATCCGTGCCTGAGTTGGGGTTGGGCAGGACGGTCCGTTCCATCTCGCTCCATGTTTGGCCGCCGTCGTGGGTCCAACTTGTGAGGATGCTTCCTTCTTTCGACCGACAAAGGACCTGATAAGTGTCCTTGTCATGGATCAGGAGGGATGGCTGAATGGCGTTGAACGTTTTGCCATCGTTGATGGGGCCGATCCGTTCCCACGTCTTTCCGCCATCAGTCGTGACCTCGAAGTGGACACGCCAGCCGTCGTATTCGGTGCTCGAGGGGCAGATCAGGCGATCACCAATCAGTTCCGGCTTGTTTTTGACCGGACCATCGATCGTTTCCGGCAGTCGGCACGGGTGCGACCATGTCGCGCCACCATCCGTCGATGTCATCAGCATGCCCCACCAGGTGCGGGGATCGGGACCGACCTTGTAGAAGAGCATCAATGGTCCGGCCGGCATCTGGAACAGCACCGGGTTCCAGCAGGGATGACGGAGTGTCGTGTGTTGAACGCCGTTGGCGACCTCGATAGGGGCAGTCCACTCTCCGTCAACGTGCCGCGAGACCCAGATGCCCACGTCGGGATTCTTCTCGTGCTGCCCGCCGAACCAGGCTGTCACCAGACCGATCGGGGTCTGTGCGATCGTCGAGGCATGGCACTCCGGAAACGGAGCCTCCAGGTAGATGAACTCACTCATGACGATTCCTTTGGTGCCCGGCTGATCGGCTTCCACGCTCACCTCATCGTCCGCAGCGGCATCGGGCGGAGTCAAAGCGGGTCCCTCCACGAGTTGGACGTCCTGCGTCTGGCCGCTTCCTGACGGGCGCGGCTCTGAGGCGGCCAGTTGCTCGGCACGGGGATTCTTCTTGTAGTACAGGAAGCCGTCTTCGGCCCCGACGAGCAGATCGGGGATGCCGTTCTTGTCCCAGTCGACCACCGTCGGCGACGTCGTATGCCCAGCAAGCACACGTTCGTCGAGCTGCCCCATGTCCTTGAACCAAGTGAAACCTTCGTCATCGGTCTTCACGTTTCGCAGCCAGTTGACGTTGACGCTGTTGACCAGCAGATCGACACGACCATCGCCGTCCCAGTCAGCAAAGCACAACTTCCGCCGTCCGCTCCCCCCCGCACGCTTCGCATTCAACCGCAACAGTCCGTCGGTCTTGTCGCCGATCGGATTTTGCTTGCCATCGAATTCACACTGGCCTTCCATCTTGAAGATCCGTTGAGGTGCCATAAGAACAAGTTCGTCACCCTGCTTGGTGCGTTCGTAAAACGCCAGATACCCCTCATGGTCGAGCATGACGAGATCGTTGAGACCGTCGCCGTTCCAATCGATGACACAGGGCGTTGTTCGCCATTGGGTGACGAGTTCATGCGGTTGGGGAGCCCACCACGTCCAGTCAGGAGTGGACGGTTGAGCCTCAGCGGTGTAAACGGAGAGAGGCCCTTTCGCAATTTCTTTATCCTGTTGAAGGTAAACAAGCACCTTTCCCCAGATGTCGTTGACAACAAGATCTGTTGAGCTGTCTTGGTGATCCCAATCACCCACACTCAGCGTGGTATAGCCCCATTTGGCTTCGCACGGACCTTGAATTGACCCATGCTTTTGCTGATCCTCGGCTGGAATTGATGATGTACCACCACTGGCCTCAAATACTGCAGGATGGTTTCGCTTCAGATAATCAAATAAACGCCGTTGCCAAAGGGAAATATCGGATTGGTGACGAATAGAAGGCATGAGCTGATTCGGAGCGGAAGTGAGGAATGCCGGGGCTCCCCATGATGGATCTGTCGCACCGTCTAAGTTTTCGATGAAGCCAAGGTATCCAGCGGTGTTGCCGCAGATGATGTCTTCATCGCCGTCACCGTCCCAGTCCACGCTGACCGGTGTCACGAGTGCGCCGAACTTGACGTCGGCCGCTTCCTGTTGGAAGTAGACCGGTTGTTGGAACACGGACTTCCCAACGTTCTCGATGAACGCCACTCGTCCATCTTCAT
The DNA here is from genome assembly GCA_020426325.1 of Planctomycetaceae bacterium. Classification (GTDB taxonomy): domain Bacteria; phylum Planctomycetota; class Planctomycetia; order Planctomycetales; family Planctomycetaceae; genus JAHBXU01. The sequence goes on from JAGQQG010000009.1 coordinate 90,195, forward strand.
CGCCGCTGATCAGATCGATGTCTCCGTCGCTGTCCCAGTCCACTGCCACAGGGGTGATCATCTGGAGATCCATACGGACGTCAGTGCCCTCGGCATCCTGCAATCGTCGACCGGTTGCAAACGTTGGTTGTCGTCGTGATCCGGTGTTCTCGAAATAAGTGAAGCCATCCATGAACTCGCCGCAGATCAGGTCGAGGTCGCCGTCGTTGTCGAAGTCGGCCAGGTTGGGGGAGGGCATGCCGTAGACGTCGATCGGGTCGCCGTCGGCGGTCGTGAGTTTGACCGGTTCGGCGTAGGTGGGCTTCGTGCCCGAAGCACCCCGGCTGCTTTGAGCAGCCGGGGTGCTGGACGTGTTCTCAACGAGGTACACGAAACCGTGCAGAGGGCCGTTGGTCCAGTTGCCGTCTTTGTCCCAGGCGTCGTCCCAGCCGTAGTCGTCCCACACGCCGAGGCCGATGATCAGGTCCAGATCTCCGTCAGCATCGTAGTCGACCGACTTCCACTGGTTGGCCCGCGTCCGCTTGTACTGAGGGTCGACGTTGGCAGGAGGGCCGAGTTCGACTTTGTCGTCGAGCAGGCTCTTTCGGAAGTTGCGATACTCGACGCCGGGCGACATCACGAGAACATCGTCGCCGACGTATGAGATCTGTACATTACGGATCGCATCACAGAGGCGTACCGCTGGCTTGAAGACAGGCAGACCGTCGCTTGCGTTGCCCGGGTTCTCGAAGAAGTAGATGCCGTTATAGGGTTTGTCGGGACACGAAACGACGAGGTCCAGGTCGCCGTCGCCGTCATAGTCCATCGGGAGGGGCCAGGCCCAGAGACCGACGCCCAGGTCGACGACGAGGCCCGGGTTGTTGTACGGAATTCTTTCCAGCTGATCATTGGCGGAGGTAGTTGCATAGCACAGAGTGCATGCAATCATTGCAGTCAGAGAGCGAAACATGGATGACCTTTACCTGTTGAGCCCCAACCGATGGGAGTGATGGGCTGAATGGTTGCGTGGAATGATTGAGATGTCGTGCAACTTGGACGACGTCACGTCATGATGATGGGACTGGCCACAAACCTCAACTGACCGCACCATTGACCGCATGTCCAAACGTCGCCGTAATCAGAAACGCCGTCCGCCCGCAACCAAGCCGCAACGGCTGCTCGGCCAGGTCCGACTCCCGAATGAGACGCTGTGGTTCGTGCTGGTGAACGTCCTCGATTACCTGATGACGTACATCGTGCTCTACACCAGCCATCGTCAGGGGAGCCCGCTGCAGCACGCACTGGTGGAGAGTAATCCGGTCGCGGCCTACTTCATCAACCACTGGGGACCGCTCAAGGGGTTGCTGGGCTTCAAACTGGGGATGGTGGTCGCCATCTGCCTGATCACCCAGCGAATCGCCCTCCGGCAGCCCCGGACGGCGAAGTTTGTCCTCAATTTCGGGACACTTGTGACCTCCCTGGTGGTGATCTACAGCCTGAGTCTGCTGCTCCGAGCTTACCGATGACAGTTGACGTGGTTCCTGCCTGCCGATAGAAATGAGGGCTTGGAAAACAGCCCATTCAACATACCAGCAGAGGATCACACCCCCATGGG